>NZ_RAWN01000115.1:0-31456 GCF_003668895.1 Corallococcus sp. AB045 | reverse complement strand
CCGCCCATCCGCCCGCCACCCGCCTCGTTCGAGCAGTCGCGCACCCGCGTGTTCAACGCGTTCGCCGCGGAGCCGGTGGACGGAGACTGGAGCGCGCGCGCGTCCCGGACGCTCGACGATGCGTTCCGCTCGCACCTGCCTGGCACCTCCCGCGTGAAGTCGCTGGAGTGCCGCGCCACGCTCTGCCGCGTGGAGCTGGTGCACCGGGCCCAGGCGGACCACGGGGCCTTCCTGATGAACGGGCTGCGCACGTGGCCGGGCTCCGTCTTCATCGCCAACGAGGCGCAGGAGGGCAACGACTACGTGGTCACCCTGCTCGCGTCGAAGGAAGGCACGAACCCGCCGCTGTAGCGCGGCCCGGAGCCGGACACGGTGGGCGGCCCCTCACCGTGTCCGGGCCGGCATGTTCCGGGAGGAAGCGGGCTCAAGAGCGCCGCACGACACCCGCGCACGGCCCCCGGCGGATGCCCTACAGTCCGCCCCGAAATGAGCAGCCGCCCCACGCCCTCCCGCCGTCCCCTCTCCGGAGCGGGCCCCGTCATCCTCCACGCGCCCACCGACCCCGGCTGGCTGCCGCTGGCGCTCGCGAACTTCGACGCGGTGCTGGTGGACCACGCCCACTGCGAGAAGAAGGCCGCCGCCAACGCGCTCTCCATGCTCCAGGCCTACCCGGACCTGCCGGGCCTGCCGTCGCAGATGGCGCGCCTGGCCCGCGAGGAGAGCGCCCACCTGGCGCGCGTGCTGGACCTGATGGCCGCGCGCGGACTCACGCTCACCAAGGACGCCGGGGACCCGTACGCGCAGGGCTTGCAGAAGCACGTGCGCACGCCCGCCCTGGAGCGGCGCGTGGACCGCCTGCTCGTCGCCGCCATCATCGAAGCGCGCTCGTGCGAGCGGCTGTCCCTGCTCGCGGAGGGGCTCACCGACCCGGCGCTCGCCCGCTTCTACGGCGAGCTGGCCCAGTCCGAGGACGGCCACCAGTCCCTCTTCCACCGCCTGGCCGTCACCGCGTCCAACGGGGACGAGGCCGCCGTGGACGCGCGCCTGCAGCACCTGCTCGCGCAGGAGTCGCGAGTGCTCGCAGACGTGGGACTGCGCGCCGCCATCCACTGAAAGGCGCTTCACGCCTACGCGTGGAAGGGCCACACCACGGGCACGGCGAGCACGAGGAACACCACCAGCACCGCGGTCAGCGGAGTGCCCAGCCGGAAGAAGTCGGTGAACCGGTAGTGCCCGGGCCCGTAGACGAGCACGCAGCTGGGCTCCAGCGGGGTGATGAACGAACAACTGGCCGCCAGCGTGACGCCCATGGCGAAGGGGCGCACGTCCACGCCCAGCTGCGCCGCCGCGTTGAGCGCCACCGGCAGCACCACCAGCGCCGCGGCCTGATTGCTCATGGGCGCCGACAGCACGATGGTCAGCACCATCAACAGCGCCAGCACCGCGCGGGGCCCACCGTACGCGCCCAGCCGGGCCACGTGGTCGCCGACGAACTTCCCCGCGCCGCTCACCTCCATGGCCAGCCCCAGCGCCATCATGGCGCCAATGAGCAGCACCACCCGCCAGTCCACGCGGAACGCGGTGCGCGCGTCCACGCAGCCGGTGGCGATCATCAGCAGCATGCCGGTGAGCCCCGCCAGCGACAGCGGCACCCAGCCCAGGGAGCCCGCCGCCAGCGAGCCCAGGAAGATGACCACCGCGAGCAGCGCCTTCGCGTAGCGCGGCGGCTCGTACTCGTGGCCCTCCAGCACCATCAGCGTATGGGCCGGCGCCAGCTCCGCCACCTTCTGACGCGGACCGCGCAGGAGCAGCACGTCCCCCACCGACAGGGGCAGCGTGGACAGCGAGTGGTTGTGGTACGCGCGCCGCAGCAGCTGCAGCTTGGTGCTGCGCTGGATGGCGGGCCGGCGGTGCAGCCCCAGCGCCACCAGCCCGAAGCGCTCCACGAACAGCGTCTCCCGAAGGCTGCGTCCCACCAGCGGACTGCCGGGGGGCACGCTCACCTCCGCGAGCATCGACTCCGGCCCCTCCAGCTCCGCGTCCGACAGCCGCACGTCCGGCCGCAGCGCGAGCCCCTGCAGGTCCTTCACCCGCAGGATGTCCTCGCGCTTGCCCTCCACCACCAGCCGCTCCTGGCCTGTCAGCACGTACGACGGCTTCGCGGAGAGCGTCTCGCCGTCGAGCACCACGCCAATCACGCGCAGGCCCAGCCCTTCCGTGAGCTCCGCCAGGGGCTTGCCCACGTAGCGCGAGCCCTCCGGCACCACCGCCTCCGTGAGGTAGTCGCGCAGCGCGAAGCCCTCCGTGCCCGGCTTGCCTTCACGCGCGGGCAGCAGCCACCGCCCCAAGAGCACCACCACCGCGATGCCTATCAGCACCACCGGCAGGCCCACCGGCGCCAGCTCCGTCACGCCAATGGGCGCCATCCCCTGCCGCTTCAGCGCCGCGGACACCACCAGGTTCGTGGACGTGCCGAAGAGCAGCACCGTGCCGCCCAGCATGGACGCGTACGCCAGCGGCAGCAGCACCTTGCTGCGCGGCACCTTCGCCCGCTGCGCGGCGCCAATGGCCACCGGCAGGAAGGCCGCCGTCGTCACCGTGTTGGAGATGAACGAGGAGAACACCGCCACCACGCCCATCATCGCCAGCACGAACACCTGGTGGCCGAAGCGCGCGAAGAACGCCATCCGCTGCCCGACCATCTGCACCACGCCCGTGGCGGCGAGCCCCTGGGTCATCGCCAGCAGGGTGAAGATGAAGATGACGGTGTCGTTGCTGAAGCCCTCGAACGCCTGTGCCGGCGTCAGCACCCCGGAGAGCGCCAGCAGACACACCACCACCAGCGAGGTGAACTCGATGGGGATGGTGTCAATGGAAAACAGGACCAACGCGACAACGATGACGGCCAGGACGAGAGCGATGGACATGGAGGAGGCGTGCGCACCCTCAACCTGGGCACGGCGCGCTGCGCTGCCAGCGTGTGCCGCACCGCGCCGTTTACTGATGAGCGACTGGAGGCTGATAAGTG
Source organism: Corallococcus sp. AB045 (assembly GCF_003668895.1). Classification (NCBI taxonomy): domain Bacteria; kingdom Pseudomonadati; phylum Myxococcota; class Myxococcia; order Myxococcales; family Myxococcaceae; genus Corallococcus; species Corallococcus sp. AB045. The sequence goes on along the minus strand of NZ_RAWN01000115.1, from coordinate 28,428 downwards.
GAATTAGGCCAAAGCGGTCGAAAGTCCGGTTGACTGCCGGACGTCAGTTGCTTTTGGGGCCTGGGTCCAGAAGGTTTGGTGTTCCTTCCGCTGTAGGGTTTCGCCCCCTCGCGAAGTCGCGAAACGCGGGAGACCCGACCCATGAAACACCCCGAGGAAACCTCCATGGCTTCGACGCAAGCGGCCGCCGCCACCGAGCAGGCGCCCACGAAGAACCCCACGCTGCTGGCATGGGTGGCCAAGATGGCCGCGATGACCCAGCCGGACCGCATCGTCTGGTGCGACGGCTCCGAGGCTGAGAAGCAGCGCCTCACCGAGCAGGCGGTGAAGGACGGCACGCTCATCCCGCTCAACCCGCAGAAGCGCCCTGGCTGCTACCTGCACCGCTCCAACCCCAACGACGTGGCGCGCGTCGAGCACCTCACGTTCATCTGCACGCCGAACAAGACGGACGCGGGCCCCACCAACAACTGGATGGAGCCGGACGAGGCCTACACGAAGCTGGGCCTGCTGTTCGAAGGCTGCATGAAGGGCCGCACCATGTACGTGGTGCCCTACGCCATGGGCCCGCTGGGCAGCCCCTCCACGAAGATTGGCGTGGAGCTGACGGACAGCGACTACGTGGTCCTCAACATGCGGATCATGACCCGCATGGGGAAGGCCGCGCTGGACATGCTGGGCGACAGCGACGACTTCAACCGCGGCCTGCACTCCACGGGTGACGTGAACCCGGACCGCCGCTACATCTGCCACTTCCCCCAGGACAACACCATCTGGAGCTTCGGCTCCGGATATGGCGGCAACGTGCTGCTGGGGAAGAAGTGTCTGGCGCTGCGCATCGGCAGCTACCTGGGCCGCGAGGAGGGCTGGCTGGCCGAGCACATGCTCATCCTGGGCGTCACCAGCCCCAAGGGTGAGACGACCTACGTCGCCGCCGCCTTCCCGTCCGCGTGTGGCAAGACGAACTTCGCCATGATGATCCCGCCCAAGGAGTACGCGGGCTGGAAGATCGAGACCGTCGGCGACGACATCGCCTGGATGCGCCCCGGTCCGGATGGCCGCCTGTACGCCATCAACCCGGAGGCCGGCTACTTCGGCGTGGTGCCCGGCACCAACAACAAGACCAACCCCAACGCCATGGAGACCATCTCCAAGGACACGCTCTTCACCAACGTGGCGCTCACGCCGGATGGTGACGTGTGGTGGGAGGGCAAGGACGGCGAGGTCCCCGAGGAGCTCATCGACTGGCAGGGCCGCCCCTGGAAGAAGGGCAGCGCTGAGAAGGCGGCGCACCCGAACAGCCGCTTCACCGCGCCCATGAGCAACAACCCGGTGCTGAGCGCCAAGGCGAACGACCCCATGGGCGTTCCCATCAGCGCCATCATCTTCGGCGGCCGCCGCTCCAACACCATCCCGCTGGTCATCCAGGCCTTCAACTGGACCCACGGCGTGTTCCTGGGCGCCACCATGGGCTCCGAGACGACGGCGGCGGCCACCGGCAAGGTGGGCGTCGTGCGCCGCGACCCCATGGCCATGCTGCCCTTCTGCGGCTACCACATGGGCGACTACCTCCAGCACTGGCTGGACATGCAGAAGTCCATCCCGCAGCTGCCGAAGATCTTCCAGGTCAACTGGTTCCGCCAGGACAAGAACGGCAAGTTCATCTGGCCGGGCTTCGGGGACAACATGCGCGTCCTCGAGTGGATCGTGAACCGCGTGCAGGGCCGCGTCCCCACGCAGGAGACGCTGCTGGGCTGGGTGCCGCGCCAGGACCAGGGCCTCAACCTGAACGGCCTGGACCTGTCCGCGGAGGCCGTCCAGGAGGCCACCTCCATCAAGGAGGACGAGTGGAAGTCCGAGCTCAAGAGCCAGGAGGTCTTCTTCGAGCAGCTGGGCACCAAGGCCCCCGAGGCCCTGATGCTCCAGCGCAAGCTGCTCATCGCGCGCCTGGACGGCTGATCGCCGTCTGACGCCTTTTGAAGGCCCTTCCGGGGCTGCTTCCTCCCTGTTGCTACAGGGTGGGGGTGGCCCCGGCGCTTTTTTAAGGGGGCCAGCGCTTCGACGGCCGGAATGTTCGGCGCTAGGCTCCCCGCCCCATGAGACTGGTTTTCGTGTTGTCGCTGGCGCTTGCGCTGGCGCCGGGGTCCGCCCTGGCGCAGCGGGGTGGCTCCAAGGTCAACGTGCAGGCCCTGCTGAAAGAGGGCAAACGCCTCTATGACGCAGGCAAGTACCGCGAGGCGGCGGAGGCGCTGAAGCAGGCCAACGAGGCGCAGCCGCACCCGCGGCTCGTCTACAACATCGCCGTGGCGCTGGAGTACGCGGGCGAGCCCCGCGAGGCGATGACCTTCTACCGGCAGTACGTCACGTCCTCCAGCGAGGACACCGACCCCGCGCTGCTGAAGAACAGCAACCGCGCCATCGACCGGCTGCGCGTGCAGCTGGACCGCGAGGACCAGGCGCAGGCGGTGGCGGACGCGGACCGCAAGCGCCTGGAGGCGGAGGCCGATGCCGCGCGGCAACAGGCCGAAGCCGAGCAGGCCGCGGCCCGGCGCGCGGAGGACGAGAGCGAGCGCCAGAAGCAGGCGGAGCTGAACCGGGCCATCAAGTCCTACCGCAACCAGCGCATCGCGGCGTTCGCCACGGGCGGCGTGGCGGTGCTGGGCGTGGGCGCGGGAGTGCTCTTCGGGCTGCAGGCGCGCGACCAGCGCGAGCAGTTCGACAAGTCCAGCACGCTCGCGGACAAGCAGCGGCTGTCGGACAGCACCAAGAGCAAGGCGCTGCTCGCGGACATCGGCTTCGGCGTGGGGCTCGCGGGAGCCATCACCGCCATCATCCTGTATCCCAAAGAGGGCCCTCCCGCGCAGGGCGAGGTCCGCGTGACGCTCGCGCCGCGCGGCGCCGGGGTCGGCATGGAGGGTCGTTTCTGATGCGCGCGCTGGGAATGATGACGTTGGGAATGGCGCTGCTGTCGTCCGGGTGCAGCTTCACCACGGCGGGCGGCCTGTCCGAATGCACGACGAGCAGCGACTGCGACAGCAACAGCGTCTGCACCTCCGGGTTCTGCCTGCCGCAGCCCGCGGGATGCGGCCAGGTGGTGGGCGCCACGTCCGCGGCGAACCCCATCGTGCTGGGCGCGGCGCTGCCGCTGACCAACGCGAGCGGCAACGCGGAGATTGAACAGCAGCGCTTCAACGGCCTGAAGCTGGCCCTGGATGAAGTGAACCAGGCGCAGGGCGTGGGTGGCCGTCAGTTCGTCATGTACGTCTGCGACACCGGCGCGGACGTGAACCGGGCGGTGAACCAGGCCGACTGGCTGGTGAACGACAAGGGCGTGGTGGCGATGTTCAGCGCGGGCAGCGCGCAGACGCTCGCCATCCACGAAATCACCACGCCCAAGAACGTGCTCTTGATGAGCCATACCGCGACGAGCTCCGCGTTCACCACGCTGTCGGACAAGAACGGCAACAGCGTGGGGCTGGTCTGGCGCACCACGCCCTCGGACGTGCTCCAGGGCCGCGTCATCGCGAACGTGCTCCAGGGCGTCACGGCCATCAACGACCCGGGCGTGACCTTCACGCCTCCGGCCAAGGTGGGCGTGGCGTACGTCAGTGACTCGTACGGCACCGGCCTGTTCGACGCCATCCAGAACCGCATCCCCAACAAGGACAACGTCGCGGGCGCTCAGTACAACCGCAACGAGGCCGTGAGCGGCGCGGTGAGCCGGCTGGTGTCCTTCAAGCCGGACATGACGGTGCTGGCGGGCTTCCCCGAGGACAACTCGCGCCTGCTGCTGGAGGCCATCGACGCGAAAGTGGGCACGGCATTCGGCAACCGCTGGTTCCTCACCGACGCCAGCAAGGACCGCACGCTGCTGACCTCCCGCAAGGAGGTCGAGACGGAGCTCTCTGGCACGTACGGCACCGCCCCCGCGTCCGCGCGCCCCAACGACTCCACCTACAAGCTCTTCGCGGACCGCTTCATCACGGCCTACAGCACGGACCCCGGGCAGTACTCCTTCACCGCGCACGCGTACGACGCCATGTACCTCGTGGCGCTGGGCTCGGCGTACGCGGTGGGCGGGGACACCAACAACCCGCAGCCGGTGACCGGCCCGCGCATCGCGGAGGGGCTCACGAAGCTGACGCCCGCCTCCGGCCAGACGGCGACCAGCTACCCCCTGGGCTCCACGCAGTTCACCGCGGCGCGCGAAGCACTGCGCGGCGGCGCAGTCATCGACGTCAAGGGCGCCAGCGGCGAGCTGAACTTCAACAACGAGACGGGCGAGGCGCCCTCCCCCTACGAGCTGTTCAAGGTGACGGGCACCACCTTCAGGACCGTGCAGCTCATCGACCCGCCGACGGACTGAGCACGCGCAAGAGCGGCACCAGGGCGGCGGTGAAGACCTCGGGCGTCGGCAGCAACGACAGCACGAGGTACGCACCGCCGCCGAAGTCGTAGAAGTAGCCCGGCTGCACGCGCACCCCCTCCTCCAGGAGCCGCAGGCAGGTGGCCTCCTCGCCGGGGTGATGGGGGATGCGCAGCACCGCGCTCCAGCCGCCGTGCGAGGGCACCACGTCCCACGCGGCGTCCGCCGGGCGCGCTCGAATCAACCGCTCCCGGTTGTGCCTCACCCGCTCCAGCAGCGCCTGCTGGAAGCGCGGCGCGTGCGCGAGGAGCGACGGCAGCGCGAGCTGCACGGGTGTGGCCACCGACAGCGCCGCGTCCGCCACGTCCTCCAGCCGGGCCAGGGCCTCGTCGCGCGCGTGCGCGGGGCCGCCCACGTGCAGCCACGCCAGCTTGAGGCCGGGCAGGCCCGCCACCTTGGACAGGCCGGAGAGCGAGAAGGTCAGGCACGGCAGCCGCCGCCCCGCCACGGACGTCACCCGTCCCTCTTCCTCATCCCACGCGAAGTCGGAGAACACCTCGTCGCAGATGAGCGCCAGGCCATGGCGCGAGCACACGTCCGCGAGCGCATGGAGTTCGCCCTCGTGCAGGAAGTGGCCGGTGGGGTTACCGGGGTTCACCACCACCACCGCGCGCGTGCGGGCGTCCACGGCGGACTCCACCCGGGCCGCGTCCAGGCCGAAGCCGTGCACGGCGGGCAGGCGGTAGGAGCGCGCGTGCACGCCCTCCAGGCGAGCCAGGACGTCCACCAGTGGGTAGCCGGGCGCGGGGAGCAGAACGTTGTCCCCCGGGTCGCACAGGAGCTTGAGGAGCCAGCCGTAGGCTTCGCTGGTGCTGGCGGAGAGGACGACGTGCGCGGCCTCCACGGACGCGCCCCGTTGGCGCAGGTGCGCGGCCACGGCCTCGCGCGCGGTGGGCAGGCCGAAGGGCTCCGGTGCGTAGCGGAAGGGCTCGGGGAGGGCCCCGAGGTCCACGTCCGGTGGGGACAGCCCCACGCGCGTGGGGTTGGTCTCCGCCAGGTCCAGCAGGGGCAGCCCGCGCGCGTGGCGCTCGGCGACGGCCTGGGAGAGCGGGTTGGGGGTGCGCGGGAAGGCGGTGCGGAGCGAGAAGCGGCTCACAGCCCCGTCTGGAGCATGGCGCTGGCCACGCGGCGGATCAGCTCGCGGCGCAGTTCCAAGCGGCAGTGCTCGATGGCCTTCTCATGCGGCCGGGGCAGTTCCGGATTCCGGGTGCGGATCGCGGTGCGCAGAACCAGCTCGACCTTCGTCGGCTCAATCTGGAACAGCCGCGGACCGTCTTTCTGGAGGAAGTAGGACAGCCCGCGCTGTTCGATGAGCTTCTTGAAGAAGCGCCGGACGTCCGCGAGGAGCGTGATGTCGATGATGTCCGCCATTCGTGCCCGGCTTTCTCGCGCGGAAAAAACGGGACGTCCAGATCACGGCCACCACCACGCGAAAACTTGCGCGACCTGTAGCACGCACCTTTCCGCCGAACGCGGCGGAGGCCGATTTATCGGGCCCGCGCGCGTTCGGGCACCAGCGGCGCCAGCGCGCGCCGGAACGCCATCCGGCGCTTTCTTGCATCCTCCACATACGGCACGGGCCCCAGGACCTCCACGCCATGGCGGGCCTCCAGGTAGCGACGGTTGTCCCGCTCCGCCAGGTCACGTCCGGGCACCCCGCGCGACAGCACCACCGCTCGCACGGACACCTTGCGAGCCGCCAGCGCCTCCAGCGACAGCGCGACATGGTTGAGCGTGCCCAGCCCCGCGCGCGCCACCAGCACCACGGGCAGGCGGAAGGCCTGGATGAGGTCCACCACGTCGCGCTTGGAATCCACCGGGACGAACAGCCCTCCGGCCCCCTCCACCACCACGGCTCCGCCCTGCAGCCGCTTCCACGCCGCGAGCGTCACGCGGAAGTCCGGCTCCGTTCCCAGTCGCGACGCCGCGATGCCCGGGGCCAGCGGCGCCTTGAAGCGGTGCGGGCAGATGGCCTCCACCGGCAGCGTGCTGCCCGCGGCCTCGCGCATGGCGAGCGCGTCCGCCGGGGCCTTGAGGGACGCACAGCCGCTCTCGTAGGGCTTGAAGCCCTGGGGCTCATGGCCCGCGTCCCTCAGGAGCGACAGCAGCGCGCACGACACCTGCGTCTTGCCCACGCCGGTGTCCGTGCCGGTGACGAAGAACTGGAGTGCCTCAGGGGCCACGGGAGACTCCCACCCGGCGCAGGGCCTCCAGCGCCAGGTCGATGTGGCCCGTCGTGTGGGCCGCGGAGAGACAGAAGCGGAGCCGGCTGGTGCCGTCCGGCACGGTGGGCGGGCGGATGGCCTTCACCAAGAGGCCCGCCTCGCGAAGGCGCTTCGCCGCGTCCAGCGCGCGCGAGGGCTCGCCCAGGATGACCGGGAAGATGGCGCTCCGGGGTTCAGCGGGCAGTCCCAGCGCGCGCAGACCGTCAGTGAAACGGTGGATGTGGCCCCACAGCCGCTCGCGAGGGGCGGGGTCGTGCTCCACCAGGTCCACTGCGCACTCGGCGGCGGCGCACAGGGCGGCGGGCAGCGCGGTGGAGTAGACGAACGGCCGGGCGCGGCTGACCAGCAGGTCCGCCACCGCGCGCGAGGTGGCCACGTACGCGCCCAGCCCGCCCAGCGCCTTGCTCAGCGTGCCCATGCGCAGGTCCACCCGGTCCTCCACGCCCAGCGCCTCGCACAGGCCCGCGCCGCGCGCGCCCAGGACTCCGGTGGCGTGCGCCTCATCCACCATCAGCGCGGCGCCGTGGGCCTCGCACGCGGCTAGAAGCTCCCGCAGCGGGGCCACGTCCCCATCCATGGAGAACACGCTGTCGGTGACCACCAGCTTGCGCCGCGCGGGCGTCTCCGCGAGCGCGCGGGTAAGCGCGGCCACGTCCGCGTGCGGGTAGACGACGACGCGCGCGCGGGACAGCCGGCAGCCGTCCACCAGCGAGGCGTGGTTGAGGGCGTCGGAGAACACCGCGTCGCCGGGGCCCACCAGCGCGGGCAGGATGCCGGTGTTGGCCGCGTAGCCGGAGTTGAAGAGGCGCACGGCCTGGGCGCGCTCGAAGCGGGCGAGCCGCGCCTCCAGCCGCTGGTGCGGCACCATGTCCCCCACCACCAGGCGGCTGGCGCCCGTGCCCACGCCGTAACGCTCCAGCGCGGACGCGGCGGCGGCGCGCACGGCGGGCGACGCCGCGAGCCCCAGGTAGTCATTGGAGGAGAAGTTGACCAGCCGCTCGTCCCCCACGCGCACCTCCGCGCCCTGGGGTGAGTCGAGCGGCTCCAGCGCGCGGCGAAGGCCCTTCGCTGACAGAGCCTCCAGGTCCTCGCGCGCCCAGCCGTCCGCGACGTGGGAGGCGGACTTCACCGGTCCTGCCGGGGCTCCAGGGGGCGGATGCCCGCCTTCTCCAGGAGCGCCATGTCCTGGGTGTACTCGGGGTTGCCGGTGGTGAGCAGCTTCTCCCCGAAGAAGAGCGAGTTGGCGCCCGCCATCATGCAGAGCAGCTGCGCCTCCTCGTTCATCTGCATGCGGCCCGCGGAAAGGCGCACCATGGACTGGGGCATGAGCAGGCGCGCGGTGGCGATGGTGCGCACCATCGCCACCGTCTCCACGCGGTGCTGCTCCGCGAGCGGCGTGCCCTCCACGGGCACGAGCGCGTTGATGGGCACCGACTCCGGGTGCACCTCCTGGTTGGCCAGCGTGCGCAGCAGGTTGCAGCGGTCTTCCACGGACTCGCCCATGCCGATGATGCCGCCGCAGCACACGGAGATGCCCGCGTCGCGCACCCGGTCGAGCGTCTTCAGCCGGTCGTCATAGGTGCGGGTGGAGATGATGTCGCCGTAGTGTTCCGGGGACGTGTCCAGGTTGTGGTTGTACGCGGACAGGCCCGCCTCGCGAAGGCGCTTCGCCTGGCTGTCGGAGAGCATGCCCAGCGTGGCGCACGCCTCCATGCCCAGGGCCCGCACGCCCTTCACCATCTCCAGCACGCTGTCGAACTGCGGGCCGTCCTTCACCTCGCGCCACGCGGCGCCCATGCAGAAGCGGGTGGCCCCGGCCTGGCGGGCCTGCGACGCGGCGGCCAGCACGTCCGGCACCGCCATCAGCTTCTCCGCCTTGACGCCCGTCTTGTAGCGCGCCGCCTGCGGGCAGTACGCGCAGTCCTCCGGACACCCGCCCGTCTTGATGGAGAGCAGCGAGCAGAGCTGCACCTTGTTCTCCACGAACACCTGCCGGTGCACCGTCTGCGACTTGTGCATCAGGTCCAGGAGCGGCAACTGGTACAGCGCCTTCACCTCCGCGAGCGACCAGTCGTGCCGCACCGTCACCCCTTCCGGGACAGGGGCGGCGTGGTGGGCGTGGCCGTGGAAGGACTCGGCGGTGTCGGACATGCGGGCTCCTGGGGAGGCGTCAGGAGGCCGACGGTGCGTGGCCCGGGGGCCATTGTCAACGCTCTTGGGCAAGTGGGTTGACGAGCCCCCCTTCCCCTCTGGGAAGCCCGCAAAACAGAAGGGACGTCCGTGCGTGACACGGACGTCCCTGCCTGTCTCCCGCCTCATCGGTCGAGGAGCCTGCGAACTAGACGTGGACGCGACGGCCGCGGCCGGCGAGCCCCACGAGGAACAGCACGACCAGTGCGCCCAGGACGGAGAACAGCAGGCCCGTGGGATGCAGGTCGAAGACCCGGCCGTCACGGGAGAACAGCGACCCGACGAAGCCGCCCACGAACGAGCCGGCGATGCCCAGCAGCGTGGTGGCGATGAGCCCCATCGACTGGTTGCCCGGCATGATGGCCCGAGCGATGAGACCCGCGACCAGACCAATCACCAGAAACGCGATAATCCCCATGGCACTCTCCCTGTGTGGGGGGCGCGCTGTTTCGCGTCGCCCGTGGACCAGAAAGTGGGATGCCCCGCCCTGTAGGGCAACTCGCTACCTGATCCACGCCATGACGCTTGCCTGCTCTCCTGGCATGGCGCGCGCATGAGGCGGGGAAACGTCAGGGGTCTGGGGTAGACACTCCAACCCATGGCGAAGGCGAAGACGCACTACACCTGTCAGGCCTGCGGCTACCAGACGGCGAAGTGGCTCGGGAAGTGTCCGGACTGCGGGGCCTGGAGCTCGCTCCTGGAGGAGACCGAAGCGAAGGTGGACGACAAGCGCCCGGCGTGGGGCGCGTCCGGGGGCGCCTCCAAGCCGGTGAAGCTGCAGGACGTGACGGCGGAGACGGAGGTGCGCCGGCGCACGGGCATCACGGAGTTCGACCGCGTCCTGGGCGGCGGCGTGGTGGGCGGCTCGCTGGTGCTGTTGGGCGGCGACCCGGGCATCGGCAAGTCCACGCTGCTGCTGGCGGCGCTGGACAAGCTGTCGCGGCACGGGCCGGTGCTCTACGTGTCGGGTGAAGAGAGCCTGCGGCAGACGAAGATGCGCGCGGAGCGCCTGCGGGTGGAGAGTGAGGCCATCCACCTGTTCGCGGAGACGGACGCGGACCGGGTGCTCCAGGCGGCGGAGGCGCTGAAGCCGCAGGCGCTGGTGGTGGACTCCATCCAGACCATGTACCTGCCGGAGCTGGGCAACGCGCCGGGCAGCATCACCCAGGTGCGCGAGGTGGCGGGCCGGCTGATGGCGTTCGCCAAGCGCAGCGGAGTGCCCACGTTCCTGGTGGGCCACGTGACGAAGGAAGGCTCCATCGCGGGTCCCCGGGTGCTGGAGCACATGGTGGACACGGTCCTCTACTTCGAGGGCGAGCGCGGCCACCCGTTCCGGCTCCTGCGCGCGCACAAGAACCGCTTCGGCAGCACCAACGAGATTGGCGTCTTCGAGATGAAGGGCGCGGGGCTGATGGAGGTGGCGGACCCCTCCGCGCTGTTCCTCTCCGAGCGTCCGCAGGGCAAGTCCGGCAGCGTGGTGACGAGCACGCTCAACGGCACGCGGCCGCTGTTGGTGGAGGTGCAGGCGCTGGTGGCGCCCACGGGCTACGGCACGGCGCGGCGCACGGCGATTGGCGTGGACGGCAACCGCGTGGCGCTGCTGGCGGCGGTGCTGGAGAAGAAGGAGGAGATTCCCCTGGTGGGCTGCGACCTGTTCGTCAACGTGGCGGGCGGCATGCAGTTGAGCGAACCGGCGTGCGACCTGGCGGTGTGCGCGGCGCTGGTGAGCAGCCTGCAGAACCGTCCGTTGGACGCGAAGACGCTGGTGCTGGGAGAGGTGGGGCTCGCGGGCGAGGTGCGCGCGGTGGGCCAGGTGGAGCCGAGGCTCGCGGAGGCCGCGAAGATGGGCTTCCAGCGGGTGGTGCTGCCGGCGGGCAGCGCGCGGCGCGTGGAGAAGACGAAGCTCCAGGTGGTGGGCGTGGAGACCCTGAGCGAAGCGCTGGCGGCGATGTTCGACTGACGTCTGGGGCGTCAGTGCTTGTGCAGCATCCAGGACACGTCCGGCACGCGCGTGGGCTTCGTGAGGGTGGGCAGGTCGAAGAAGGCGTCGCGGCCCAGGGTGGCGATGAGCTGGCCTTCCGCGGCGTCGCCTTCCGGGGTCATGGCCTGGGTGGGGAGCTCATAGGGCTGGACGAGGACGAGCCCCCCGTCGAGTGACTGGCGCTGGGACGCGGGGATGGCGTCCAGGCGCGGGCCGAAGAGGTCCACGAAGGGGGCGCCGAAGATGTTGCGCCAGTAGAGGCCGGAGAGGCCTTCGCTGTAGTCGCGCACGTTGAATTCGAGGCTGGAGCCGAAGCCATCCTCGTGCGGGACCAAACGCCAGTTCTTGCGGTCGAAGTCGTCATCGATTCCGGACTGGGCAAGGGGAGAGCCCAGCAGGTGCATGATTTCGACGACCTGACGCAGATGGGCGTCGCGCCAGCGGGCCTTCCGGGCTTCCACGATGGACGTCATCCAGGAGAATGCTCCGGCGAAGGGGTACTCCCCGAAGCGCTCCGGGGAGATATGGATGAAGTCCCGATCCGTCTTGGCACCGATGAAGAAGTGTTTGGACTCGTCGTAGAAGACCGTAGGGACATCCGGATTGAAGGAGCCGGGCTCCAACCGTTCCCTCATGCCGACGCCCCCGTAGCGCACGGGGTGAAACCAGCGGCCTCCCAAAAAGAACCGGCTGATGAGCTCACGAATGGTGTTCGTCGGCGGCACACCTGGGGGCAGTGAGAACCGGGTCTTCAAATAGCGCAGAGCCATCAACCACCCTCAAGGGAAGAACCGGATGTTGGCACGGCCCAATTGCTTGAGTTCTTCGATTTCTTTTCGCAGTGGGCTCGTGAGCCGTGTCGCGCCCTCGGGATGTTTGGCGGAGCGGATCCAGAGTTCAATGGAACCACCATAACGCTTCACATAGTCCAGCATGGCTTCCACATTGCCCGTGAGCGCCAGCTCCTTGCGGCCCTTCACCTCGACGAAGTCGTAGGGGCTGCCCCAGACCAGGTCGCCTTTGTGTCCCGTCACGGAATCCGGGACGAAGCCCTGGGCCTTGCTGCCGGGCGGCGGAAACAAGAGGTCCGTGTTCTTCGGCAGCTTCCCGCTCTGGAGCACGGACTGTTCGAACGCACTGCCCGCGCCCTTGTTCTTGATGACCGTCTGGTAGAGCCGCTCCCACTCCGGATCCACGGCGTACCTGAAGCTCCGGTACTTCTCCGGGTGACGGAACTGGTAGTCCACCCACGCCTGCGCCAGGTGCTCCGCGCTGCCCGGCACCAGCCGCGCGCCCTCCGCCGTCGCCCGTGAGCCCACCAGTGCCACGCGCTTGCCCCGGGCCAACACACGCCCCGCCTCCGCGAGCGGCACTTCCAGCCGCTTCGCCAGGGCCCGCAGCTTCTCCACGTCCTCCGCGGACACGGACTCGCCGCGTCCCGCCGCGCGCAGCACCTGGCGAAGCTCCTGGGCCTCCCGCGGCGACAGGTGCTGCACCACCCGCTGCAACACCTGCACCTCACGCAGGCTCCGCCCCGTGAGCAGCGCGACGCGCTCCGCCCCCTGCGCGCCTTCCGACAGCAGGCGCCCCGACACCACCGGCAGCGCCACGCTCACCGCGCACAGCAGCCGCTCGCCGTCCGTCAGCGGGTATCCCAGGAGGCTCTGCCCCAGCACCACGCCGCCCACGTCCGCCACCTCTCCGGTGACGGGCAGCAGCCCCAGGGCGATCTCCAGCACCACCTCCTCCGGCGGAATGCCCGGAGGCTCTCGCGCCGGATCCCATACCGGAGGCGCGAAGCGGCCCGCCTCCACCGCGGACGCAAGGAGGCTGTCGCGTGCCAGCAGGTAGAGCGCCACCTCACTGGGGCTCTTGCGCGGGAAGTCCGGATCCTCCGTGTGCGTGGACGCCCAGTCCAGCACCGCATCCACCAGCGCCAGCTGCGTCTCTTCGTAGAGCGCGCTCTCGGTGAGCAGCCCATCGCTCCCGAGCCGGCGGAAGTGCGCGTCCGCCAGGACCTGACGGCGCGCATCCGCCCAGCGATAGAACTCCTCCAGCTTCGCCTCCGCCCGCGCGGACCGCTTGCCGTCCTCGAGCAGGGCCCGGGCGTGCTTCGCCTTCAGCCGCAGGTACACCTCCAGCGGCTCGTCCCGCGCGAGCTCCTCCTCCGTCCGCGCGGACGCCCAGAGCATCAGGTCGTTGAGCGCGGCATGGCCCACCTGACGCTCCGTCTCCATCACGGCGGGCTGCTTCAAGGCGGCTCGCTTCTCGCGGATGAACGCGAGGTAGCGGCCCAACTCCTCTCCTCCAACGGTGCCGCTCGGACCCGCGCCGCCCCAGGCGCCATCCCGCTTGAACGAAGCCGGGGATGCACTGTGATAGCGCTCGTAGCCGTGCATCCCCACCGGCAGGGTCCGGGAGCCCGGCGTCCCGCAGGCCGTGAGCGACAGGACCAGCACCAGCCCCGCGCTGAATCGTCCCAGCCATCCTGTCAGCATGACGCGCCCCCTCAATCACTCACATCTACCAGTCGTGTCTGACGTGTTTCGGGAGCCACTTCCTGACGCACGGGACATTCACGCGTGTCCCATCCAAGACATCCCCAGCGGCCCACGCCATCCCTCCTCTGGGGGATTCCCCGCTGCTTTCCGGAACGCGGAACAAGGACTGGCCACGGACGGGGGCATGCCGTTTGATGCGGGGGTGCCAGGAGCACCGCCCCGATGACGCATCGACCCCCTTCCTCCCGTCTGCGGGACGCGCTGGGCTCGCTGTCCGCGCGGCTCTTGCTGGCGTTCCTCCTGCCCACCCTGCTCTTCTTGTCACTCGCGGGCGCTTCCGTGTACGCGCTGGCCCGCGCGAGCCTGGAGGACGAGCTGGGCGCGAGCCTGTCCGCGCTCGCCGCCGCCACCGCCAGCCAGGTCAGCGGCGAGCGCATGCTCACCATCGAGCCCGGCGACGACGTGTCCGGCACCCGCACCTGGCGCGCCCTCGTGCGCCTGCTGGATGGCGTGCGCACCGCGAGCGGCGTGCGCCGGGTCTACGCCGTGGACGCGCGGGGTCGCGTGCGCGCGGACGCGGGCGGCAACCTGCCCGTGGGCATCGAGCTGCCGGACCTCGCGCGCGACCGGCTGGAGCTGACGCGCGTCCTCGCTGGCAGGCGCGCCGCCAGTCAGGTGCTCTTCACCGGCTCCGACGGGCTGCTCTACAAGACGGGCTATGCCCCCGTGGTCCAGGACGGACAGGTGGTGGGCGCCATCGGCGTGGAGGGCAGCGCGGCCTTCTTCGGACCGCTGCGGCGGCTGTGGCGCACCTTCGTCATGGCCAGCGCCGTGGCGCTCGTCGCGCTCGCCATCATCGCCGTCATCACCGCCCAGGGACTGGCCCGTCCGCTGCGGCGGCTGATGGACTCCGCGCTGCGAATCGGCCGGGGGGACCTGGCCACACCCGTGCCGCCGGAGCCCACCCGCGAAATCGGCGTGCTCGCGCGCGAGCTGGAGGTCATGCGCGGCGCGCTGGAGAGCCGGGACCGGCAGCTCAAGCTCATGCTCGCGGGCGTGGCCCATGAGGTGCGCAACCCGCTGGGCGGCATCGCGCTCTTCTCCGGCCTGTTGCAGGAGGACCTGCGCGCGGGCGCCCACGCGGACGCGAACAGCCACGTGGACCGCATCCAGCGCGAGGTCGCCTACCTCCAGCGCATCGTCGAGGACTTCCTCGCCTTCGCCCGCGAACAGCCGCTGGCGCGTGCGCCCATGGAAGCGCCCGACCTCGTCTCCAACGCGTGCGAGCTGCTCTCCGCGGAGGCGCACAACAAGGGCGTGGCCCTGGACGTGGCCGCCGCGCCCGCGCACCTGGAGGCGGATGGCAGCCTGCTGACCGCCGCGCTCGTGAACCTGGTGAAGAACGCCGTGCAGGCCGCGCCCGCCGGAAGCCAGGTGCGGATCCGCGGCGAGGTGCGCGACGGGCGCTATGCCATCGACGTCCAGGACTCGGGCCCGGGCGTGCCCGAAGCCGAGCGCGAGCGCATCTTCGAGCCCTTCTTCACCACCCGCGAACAGGGCACCGGGCTGGGCCTGCCGCTCGCGCGCAAAATCGTCCGGGCCCACGGCGGCGAGCTCTCCCTGCGCTCCAGCCCGGGAGAGACCGTCTTCACGCTGTCGCTGCCCTGTCCCGCCCCCGGAGCTGTGGCGGCACCGGCGTACTGACGGACTCCGCCTCCTGGACGTCGAACTGCAGCGCCATCTGCCCCACCTCTCCGGAGACGACCTGCAACGTCCGCGTGGCCTCCTGCGTGGAGGACAGCCGGCGCAGGGTGCCGTCCATCAGCTGCGACAGGTCCGCGATGGCGGTGGCGATCTGCGCGAAGGCGGCGTTCTGCTGCGTCACCGCGTTGGCGATCTTCCGCGCCGCATCGGAGCTCTCCTGCGAGCTGTGCGACAGCGCGCGCAGGGACTCGCCGGAGGCGCGCATCTGGTCCAACCCCGCGGCCACCTGACGGCCGCCCTGCTCGCTCATGGACGCCGCGTCGCGGATGCCCTGGCTGATCTCCGCGAGGATGTTGCGGATGCGCCGGGTGGCCTGGACGGACTGGTCCGACAGCCCGCGGATCTCCTTCGCCACCACCGCGAAGCCCTTCCCCGCCTCGCCCGAGCGCGCCGCCTCGATGGCCGCGTTGACGGCGAGCAGGTGGGACTGGTCCGCCAGTTCCTTCACCGCGCCGGTGATTTCCCCAATCTGGACCGTGCTCTCCTCCAGGCGGGACAGCCGCTGCTGGATGCCGGACACCGCGCCGCGGATGGCCGCCAGCCCCTCCAGGCTCAGGACCACCGCGGTCTCGCCCTGCTGGCCCATCGCCTCCGCACGGCGGGCCACGCGCAGGACCTCCTCCGCGGAGTCCGAGGCGATGCGCGACGCCCGCCGCAGCTCTTCCGACGTCACCTGCGCCTCGTGCAGCGCCGCCGCCTGCCGGGTGAGGCCCTGCTGCTGCTCGTCGTTCGACACGCGCAGCTCCGTTCCGGCCTCGCCCAGCCGCTGCGCGGAGGTCTGAAGCAGCCGGGGAAACCTCCGCAGCCGGGACAGCGCCCCATTCATCCCCGACGCCAGGTCGCCCATCTCGTCCGTGGACACCCAGCGCGGCGAGCGGATCCGCCCGGACGCCAGGCCGGAGATGGCGCCATGCACCGCGCCCGCGCTCGTCGCCTGCCGCCTCGCCAGCATCCACGTGGTGCAGGCCGGCAGCACGAACACCAGCGCGCCCACCCAGGGCAGCGCGAAGCCCAGGTCCGCGAACAGCGAGCTGCCCACATCATCCAGCCGCGACGCGGCCCGCAACGCCCCGTCCGCCAGCAGCACCTCCTTCAGCTGGGTGCGCACCCCCAGCAGCTTCACCCCCACCACGCACGCGCTCAGCACCACCGTGGCGAAGATGGTGGACAGGAACGTGAGCGGCAGGAACCACGACTGCCGGGGCCAGAAGAGGCCCGAGCCCGCGGGCGCCGTCTCCGGATGCGCGTCCTGTTCGCGCAGCGCCCACGGCAGCGCCAGCCGCTCCAGCCCCAGCGCGATGGGGAACGCCACCACCACGCCGAAGCAGAACGCGATGAGCGTGCCCAGCCCCAGCCGGAACCAGTCCTTGCCGAACCACAGACACACCGGGAGGCTGAAGAAGAAGCCGCCCAGCGTCCACGCCGCGCAGGTGGTGAAGACCATGGAGCGCCAGGGCAGCTCCAGGACGCGCCGCAGCCGGTCTCCCGGTCCATCCCCGGGGCGACGCCGCAAGGCCTGGCCCGCCAGCCACCGCAGCGTCACATAGGGATGCAGCAGCCCGAACACCAGCACGATGAACGGCAGCACGGTGGCCGTGACGAGCAATCCCTCCTGGCTCGACAGCCCCACCGCCATCGCGATGAGGTAGGCGCAGACGATGGAGGGCGGCAGCACCCACCGCAGGAACAACCACATCCCACGCCAGGCCAGCTCCCGGATGTCTTGAGTTTCATTCATGTGCGTACGCCCCCCGTCCGGTCCAGCGGAAGGCCGGACCGGCGTGCATCGCGACCTGTGTCATCACCGCCAATGAAACGGATGCTTCAGCCCGCTCGGGGGGCTCACGCCTCGCGGCAGGACTCGAACACGCGCGCCAGCAACATCAGGGACCGGTGCGCGGCGAGCTCCACGCGCACCGGCTCGTCCGATGTTACGTCCGTGGTCAGCTTGAGGATCTCCAGCGCCTCGTCCGGATGCGCGTCGTCATAACGGGCGTGCGCCCGCAGCCAGCGCAGCGCGTGGGCGTCCATGCGCACGCCGTCCCGGGCATACGCGGTGAAGGGCTCCACCACGGCGCGCGTCCAGACGCCTGTCACTCCCTCGATGGCCCAGTTGGACGCGGCGATGCCCTCCGCCAGCGACCCGCCGAGGCAGGTGGCCAGCAGGTGCTGGTGGAGCGCCCGGACCTCCGGCGTCAGCGGTGTCTCGAAGGCCCTGGGGGCGTCCACTCCCAAAGCCTGCATCCAGTCGATCCACCACTCGGCGTGACGGGCCTCCACGCCCAGGTTCTGCAAGAGCCAGCGGCGGATGCTCGCGTCGCCCGGGCGCACGCCGTAGGTCGTCTTCGCCAGCGACAGCCCCATGTACTTGGGGAAGTTCTCGACGATGGGGAAGCAGCGCTCCAGGAGCCGCTGCCACGCGCGCAGGGGCGGATGCCGTCCCTCCGCCGTCTCCCGGAACAGCGTGGGCATGCACGCCGCGTCCCACGCGGGCTTGAGCGCCCCCAGCATCGTCTCCATCCAGAGAGGATGAGGCGTGCGTTTCAAGGCGGCGGGCTGATACCGCTTTGAGACGTCCCCCTGGATCAAGGACGAAACAGGAAATCCCTCCACGGCGGCGCCATGGGACACTCCGGCCGGAGACGACATGAGACGTGCTCCTGCTCCCGGGTGGACGACAAGCCGTCATGGCCGCCCCCCTCCACCCTGAGCCTCATCAGCGTGACGGGATGTCTGTGTTTCATCCAGGCCCCCTGGAAAATGAAACGGGTCTCCAGCCTGGTTCTGTCTCAAACTCCGCGAACTCCACTGCCGGGATTCAGGATTTCCGGTTCTGGACGTTCATCCAATTGACATTGCCTGGGTCAACGTCGGTCAAGACCCAGGATGAACAAGCGTGCGGGCCTTGAGCAGCATGCGGCGCAGCGGCGCTTCATCCGCGCGCGTCAGCGCTTCGTCCCAGCCCAGCCACTGGATGCCGAACGACTCCGCCGGATCATGCGCGAGCGACTCGGGGTCCTCCGCCACCACGAGATAGCGCACATCCAGGTGACAGTGCTCCGGCTCGTCCTTGCGCGCGGGGATGACGTGCACGTCCACGTCCAGCGGGCGCGGCGCGGTGGGATGCAGGTGCACGCGGCAGCCGGTCTCCTCACGGGCCTCGCGCAGCGCGGTGGCCTCCATGTCGCCTCCGTCTCCGGCCTCCGCGTGGCCCCCCGGCTGCAGCCAGCGCTTGAGCTTCGCGTGGTGCAGCATCGCCACCCGTCCGCCCGCCGCATCCACCACCACCGCGCTGCCGGTGAAGTGCGCCTCCACCTGCGAGCGGGAGAAGGGCTCGTTCAGCGACGTGGCCAGGTGGCGCATGCGCGAAAGGTCCTCGCGCTCCTTGTCGTCCGTGGGGACGTGGCGCGCGAGCAGTTCTGCGAGGACAGCCGGGGAAGCGGAGACGGGAGCCATGCGCCGGGATAGACACCCGCTTGGGCCCGGGACGCCAGCCCTTTCACGGCAGGCCCCACCTGCACCCCGGCAGGTCCGGTGTAGGGTGGCCTGGCGTGTGCATTCCGCCGCCCACCCACCGGTGGCACCCCACCCTTCCTTCCCGAGCAGGCGCATGGCCCGCATCCTCGTCATCGACGACCACGACACCCTCCGCGAGGGCATGACCGTCACCCTCACCCGCTCCGGCCACACCGTGTCCGCGGTGCGGAGCGGGGCGGACGGGCTCGCCGCGTACAAGAAGGGCCCCTTCGACCTGGTCGTCACGGACCTGAAGATGGACGGCATGGACGGCATCGCCGTGACGCGCGCGCTCAAGCAGGCGGACCCTGGCGCCGTCGTCATGGTGGTGACGGCGTTCGGCACCATCGAGACCGCCGTGCAGGCCATGCAGGAGGGCGCCTACGACTTCATCACCAAGCCCTTCCCCCCGGAGGTGCTGCGCGCCAAGGTGGACAAGGGCCTGGAGCTGTCCGCCACGCGCCGCCAGGTGGAGCGCCTCACCGCCCGCACGGATGCGCACGACGCCGACGCCGCCCTCACCCACCGCGACCTGGTGGGCGACAGCGAGCCCATGCAGAAGCTGCTCGCCCAGGTGCGCAAGGTGGCCGCGAGCGACGCCACCGTGCTGGTGCGCGGCGAGAGCGGCACCGGCAAGGAGCTGGTCGCCCGGATGCTCCACCAGCGCTCCCCGCGCAAGGACGGCCCCTTCGTCGTGGTGCACTGCGCGGCCCTGGCGGAGACGCTGCTGGAGAGCGAGCTGTTCGGCCACGAGCGCGGCGCCTTCACGGGCGCGGTGAAGCGCAAGCTGGGCCGCTTCGAGCTGGCCGACGGCGGCACCCTCTTCCTGGACGAGATTGGAGAGATTCCCGCCTCCGTGCAGACGAAGCTCTTGCGCGTGCTCCAGGAGAAGGAGCTGCAGCGCGTGGGCGGAGAGGAGACGCTCAAGGTGGACGTGCGCGTGGTGAGCGCCACGCACCGCGACCTCCAGGCGGAGGTGAAGGCGGGCCGCTTCCGCGAGGACCTCTACTACCGGCTGCACATCGTCCCGCTCACCCTGCCGCCCCTGCGCGAGCGCCCCGAGGACCTGCCCGCGCTCGCCCGCCACTTCGTCGCCAAGCACGCGCCAAGGGTCAACCGGCGTATCACCGGCATCGACGACACGACGCTGCACGCGCTCACCCGCCACGCGTGGCCCGGCAACGTGCGCGAGCTGGAGAACGTGATGGAGCAGGCGCTCGTCTTCGCCGAGGGCGACACGCTCACTCCGCAGGACCTGCCCTCGCACCTGGCCGGCCAGACGCCGCGCATGGACGCGGGGCTGCCCGTGCCCCAGGGCGACCGTCCCCTGCCGGAAATCCTGGAGGACCTGGAGCGCCAGCTCATCGCCCGCGCCTACGAGAAGGCCGGCGGCGTGAAGACGGAGACCGCCCGACTGCTGGGCATCAAGACCTCCGCGCTCTACTACAAGCTGGAGAAGTACGGCTTCCTGCCGCGCGGCGAACGCCCCGAGGAGGCTCCGTAGGCGGCTCCGGAGGCAAAGGAGAGGTGCCCGCGCCCGGGGGGCCTCGGAAATCCGTCACCCGCGCCCCGGTCCCATGACTTTCCATCGTCCGGCGCACCCACCCCGTCCCACCCTGCCCGTGCAGGTGCCCGGAACCAGGGCGCTTTCCGTCGGGCCTGGGAACGGGGTAGGAGGAAGGGACTGGCATCCGCCTTGCTGACTGTGTCCCCCGATGATGTTGCGTGCCCTCCCCCTCCTCCTGAGCCTGTTCGTGGCCGCTCCCGCCGGGGCGACGTCTGGACTGGAGCAGGCGCGCGCGCAGGCCCAGTCGGCGCGCACGGAGGCACGCACCCTGCGCACCCGGCAGCAGGGGCTGCGCGACGAGCTCAACGGACTGGCCGCGCGCATCGAAGCCCTCAAGGCCCAGCGCCAGGGGAAGCTCACTGCGGGCGGCGAGCTGGAGTCCGCGCTGCGCCGTTCGCAGGAGCTGAGCGGGGAGCTCACGGGGCTGGCGCAGTCGGTGTCCGGCGCGGACGGCGAGGTGGAGCGCGCGCACCTGGCGCTGCACGGCGCGCTGTCCCAGGAGCTGACGCGGCTGCGCGCGGCGTGGGACGCGACGACGGACCGGACGCAGCGCGCGCGGCTGGTGGAGCAGATGCGGTCCGTGCGCGGCGAACGCGAGGCCGTGCGCGCGGCGCTGCCCGCCTCCCAGGTGCCGGCGCTGGATGGCGCGGCGCGCGGGGATGATCCGGAGGACCTGCTCGCGCAGGCGGACGCGCTGCGCGACACCCAGGACAAGGTGCGCCAGCGGCTCCAGGCCCTGAAGGCGCGCATCACCGAGGTGCGCGAGGAGCGCGACCTGGACCGCCGCATGAACGACTTCCTGGGCGAGGAGTCCATGTTCGACGACCAGGACCGCCGCCTGCGCCTGCGTGCGATGGGCAACCAGGGCCTGCAGGTGGCCCCCACCCAGCGGGGCGGCCGGCTGCCGGAGGTCATCCCGGGCGACGCGCTGGCGGAGACGCCGAACTACGCGGGCGACCCGACCAAGGGTCCGGGGGTCGGAGCCGATCCGGCCTCGGGCGGGACAGGCTCCGGCGTCACCGCCAGCGACCGGCGGCCCCAGGTGGACCCGGTGCGCGCCCAGGCGCTGGCCGCGGGCGGCATGGAGGACCTCTCCTCGCTGGAGCAGGAAGCCGCGCGGCTGGAGTCCCTGGCGAGCGAGCTGGACGGACGCGCGGGCACGCTGGAGCGCCGCGCGAAGACGCTGGCGCCCTGAAGCAACGGGGGGGCCGCTACAGCAGGCCGCCCTCCACCTCCAACACCACCGTGGCCTGCACGCGCACCTCGCGCTCCGGCAGGCGCCCCGTGCCGCGCAGGATGATGGCCATGCTGGGCGCGGCCACGTAGGGCCTCAGGTCCACGCTGCCGTCCGTGTTCAACCCCACCGTGGGGTTGGGCGGGCCCAGGCCCAGGCCCGCGATGCCGTCGCGCCCCGCGAAGCGCGACTCGGAGTTGCCCGCGCGGGCCACGGCCTCCATCGAATCCAGGAAGCCGAAGTCCTGGTCGTTCGGGCTCAGGACCTTGAGTTTCATCGACTTCACCTGCACGCGCGTCACCTCGTCCTTGGTGACGTCGCGGTTCTTGAAGTCCTGGTTCTCGTTGAAGTCCAGCGCGGAGAAGCTGCTGATGGAGGGGAAGGCATTGAGGAGCGTGGAGGTGCCGGAGGGGTTCGCGGGCACCGTCGCCTCGCCCTGGATCTCCGTGGTGAAGGACGCCGGGGAACAGGCGACGAGCCCCAGGCCGGCCACCGCCGCGAGGAAGGACGCGTAAGACATGGCCCCAATGTACCGGGCGTCCGGGTGCGGCGTCACCGACCGCGGGCACACCCGGGTGTCCCGGGGACGACGTGGCCGCACGGGGCACTTGCGAGCGTGGGGATGCCAGCGGGCCGGAGTATGGTGCGCGCGTCTTGGACCGTCGCCTCCTCCCGCTCCTCCTGGCCCTCTGCATGCCCTGGGGCGGAGGTGCGCGCGCGGCCGAGTGGCAGGGCTCGCTCCGGGGCACCGGCCGGCTGCTCGTGGACAGCAACGCCCCGCGCGACTTCTCCGACGGCGCCACGCCCGGCCCCGGCGCGGACCTGGCGCTGGGCGTGCTGGGCGTGGCGGAAGGCCGGGGCACCGGCGAGCGGGCCCAGGTGGTGGGCCGGTACGAGCTGGGTGCGCGCAAGTACCTGGACTACGACAACGAGGACACGCTGGTGCAGGCGGGCGCGCTGGAGGGCTCGCTCGCCCTGGGCACCGAGTGGGGCGTGGGCGCGGAAGGCCACGCCAAGGACCGGCGGGGTGGCAGCCGCGCGTACTCGGACCTGGGCACCAGCCTCTTCGCCGAGTACGCCCCGGACGTGCGCCTGGCCCTGCGCGTGCGCCTGGGTGCCCGCCGCTTCGTGTACCGCCCGGACCACACGGCCGACTTCGGCGGCCCGGAGGTGGGCGTCCTCGGCCGCTACCGGCTGAGCCCGCGCCACACACTGAGCGTGTTCGGCGAATGGGGTTCGCGCCGCTACGGCCCCTTCGCCCGGCCCTTCCCGGGCGTCAGCACGTCCCCCGTGCGGCGGCAGGACGGCGCGCTGGTGGCGGGCGCGGGCTACACGTACCGGGGGCCGGTGAAGCTGTCGCTTTCCTATGCCTTCCAGGAGGTCAGCTCCAACAGCTTCGGGGAGACGGCCATGCGCCACCGGCTCGTCGGCAGCGCCGGGGTGCGGCTGCCGTGGCGGGTGACGCTGCTGGCGCAGGGGACGCTGGGCCTGGCGCGCTACCCGGACGGCATCTTCCTGTCGCCGGAGATCATCCTGGTGGAGGAAGACGAGGGGCAGAACTCGCTGTCCCTCAAGCTGGCCCGGCCCGTCTCCGCCCGCGTGGACCTGGAGCTGTCCTGGGGCCTCTGGAGCACGCGCCTGCCGCGCAACGACCTGCGCTACACACGCCAGGTGTTCGGCGTGGGCTTCACCTGGCGGGACCAGGACTAGGAGCGAAATCCATCAGTCCAGGTCGGCGATGCGCTCGTCGATTTCCTCGGCCAGGCTGGGGTGCTGCTGGGCGAGCGCGTGGTCCCGGGCGGTGGTGAGCACCTGCTTCGCCTTGGCGGTCTGGCCGGCCCCCGCGTAGGCATCCCCCAGGGAGACGAGGGCGGCGGCGTACTTCGGGTCCAGGCGGACGGCGGTCTCCAGGGTCTGGATGGCGCTGTCGTATTCCTTGCGTTCCAGGTGGAGCTTCCCCAGGGAGAACCAGGCCATGGGGGCGTCGGGGAACTGGGCCGTCATCTTCTTGAACTGCTCCAGGCGGGCGTCGCTCATGGACGGAACCCATTAGAGGAGCGCTGGAAGCTTGCCAAGGGTGCGCTAGGGTATCCGCCACATGGCCACGAAGAAGAAGACCCCTGCATCCAAGAAGGCGAAGGCGAAGAGCGCGACCCGGGCTCCGGCCCGCAAGAAGACGGCCGCCAAGAAGGCGAAGCCGGGCGTGCGTCCGCCGCCGCGCAAGAAGACCGCCGCCGCGCGCAAGAAGGCGCCGAAGCCCGCCCCCCCGCCGCCGTTGCCCAAGCCGGCTGAGAACGCGAAGGCGCGTGAGCTGGCGCGCCGCATCGGCGACCTGCTGCTGGACAAGAAGGCCACGGACGTCGTCATCCTCGACATGCGCGGGATGACGTCCTACGCGGACTACATCGTCATCGCCTCCGGCGAGAGCGACCGTCAGGTGAGCGCCATGGCGGAGAACGTCCAGGTGCAGCTCAAGCAGGAGGCGCAGCCCCTGCGCCCCATCAGCACGGAAGGCCTGGAGACGGGCCAGTGGGTGCTGCTGGACTACGACGACGTCGTGGCCCACCTGTTCAACGGCGAGGTGCGCGCCTTCTACGACCTGGACGGGCTGTGGGCGGACGCGCCCCGGGTGAAGCTGTCTTAAGGCCGTGAAGGTCCGCCTCCTCTCCATCGGCAAGGACCGCTCCGGGTTGTTCGAGCCCGCCGTGCAGGAGTACGCGCGGCGGCTCGAGCACTACACGCGCTTCGAGCTGCTGGAGCTGAACGAAGCGTCGGGCCGCAAGCTCAAGCCCGGCGAGGCGAAGTCCGCGGAGGCCGCCGCCATCCTCGGCAAGCGCAAGCCGCAGGACTGGATCGTGGCGCTGGACGAGCGCGGCACCCTGCTGGATTCCGTGGAGCTCAGCCGCTACGTCGCCAAGGCGCAGACGGGCTCGAAGGACCTGCTCTTCGTCATCGGCGGGGACGAGGGCCTGGACGACTCGGTGCGCGGCGCGGCGCATCAGGTGATGTCGCTGTCGCGGATGACGCTGCCCCACCGGCTGGCGCGGGTGGTGCTCATCGAGCAGCTCTACCGCGCGTTCACCATCCTGAAGGGCGAGCCCTACCACAAGTAGGCGGCCGGGCAGGCCTCCCCGAAGCGCTGGGGACCTGGGCGTCAGGGCGCGTGAAGGGACCGCGTCGGAGCGGCCATCATGAACACGCCCTCTTCTGAAACCTCCACGGCCGCGACCGTGCGCATCATCGCCTCGCCCCAGTCCTGGGTGGAGGGCGAGGCCGTCCGCCAACTGGAGGCCGTGTCGCGCCTGCCCGGGATGAGACTCGCGGTGGGCTTGCCAGACCTGCATCCCGGCAAGGGCGCTCCGGTGGGCGCGGCCTTCGAATCCGAGGGCTTTCTCTATCCCTATCTCGTGGGCAGCGACATCGGCTGTGGCATGGGGTTGTGGGACGTGGATCTGCTGACGCGCAAGGCGAAGGCGGAGCGGTGGGCGGCGAAGTTGAATCTGGAAGGGCCGTGGGTGGGGGACACGGAGGCGGTGCTCGCGGAGCACGGCGCGAGCGGCGCGGGCTTCGAGTCGGCGCTGGGAACGGTGGGCGGCGGCAACCACTTCGCGGAGGTGCAGCGGGTGGAGGAGGTGCACGACACGCGCGTCTTCGAGGCGCTGGGCCTGCGGGAGGAGCGGTTGCTGTTGCTCGTGCACTCGGGGTCGCGGGGGTTGGGGGAGGCCATCCTGCGCACGCACGTGGACCGGCACGCGGCGGGCGGACTGGCGGCGGACTCGGATGAGGCGCGCGCATACCTCAAGCGGCATGACGGCGCGGTGCTGTGGGCGAAGGCGAACCGGGCGCTGGTGGCGCAGCGGACGTTGGATGGGATTGGGGCGACGGGGCGGCGGGTGTTGGACGTGTGCCACAACAGCGTGACCGCGCGGCATGAGGGCGGACGCGTGGGGTGGTTGCATCGCAAGGGCGCGGCGCCCTGGGACGAAGGGCCGGTGGTGATTCCCGGCAGCCGCGGAGCACTGAGCTATCTGGTGTTGCCGGTGGGCACGGGCGAGCAGAGCGCGTACAGCCTGGCGCACGGCGCGGGACGCAAGTGGACGCGCACGGCGGCGCGGGAGCGGCTGAAGGAGCGCTTCACGGCGGAGTCACTGACGCGCACGTCCTTCAAGAGCCACGTGGTGTGCGAGGACCGGGACCTGCTCTTCGAGGAGGCACCGCCTGCGTACAAGGCCATCGACCGCGTGGTGACGGACCTGGTGGAGGCGGGGCTGGTGAGGGTGGTGGCAACGCTGGCACCGGTGCTCACGTACAAGACGCGAGGCCGCACGGCGGAGTGAGCGGCACGGGGCTCGCACGAGGGGCGCGGGAGGAACTGCCCCTGTGAGGCCCGGTGATGTGGAAGGCCCTGTTGGACCTGGTTTATCCGCCCATGTGTCTGGCCTGCGCGAAGGTGCTGCCGGGCGTGGGCGCGGTGTTCTGCGAGACATGTGACACGGCGCTGGAGCGGCTGCCGCCGGTGTGTTGCCGGACGTGCGCGGAGCCCGGTGCGTTCCCGGGGAACACCTGTCTCCGGTGCCGGGCGGTGCCGCCGCCGTTCAGCCGGGCCTGGGCGCCCTTCGCGCACGAGGGGCCGGTGGCGCGGGCCATCCACCGGTTCAAGTACGAGGACCACCCAGACCTCGCGGCGCCGCTGGGGGCGCTGCTCGCGGACGAGGCGCGGCGGTTCCTGAGGACCGCGCCCGGGTGCGTGGTGGCGTTGCCGCTGCACGTGCGGCGCTTCCGGAAGCGGCAGTACGACCAGGCGCACCTGCTCGCGGGGGAGCTGGCGAAGGCCACGGGGCGGACGGCGCCGGTGGATTGGCTGAAGCGCACGCGGGAGACGCGCCGGCAGGTGGGGCTGAGTGAAGCTGAGCGCGCGGGCAACGTGGCCGGAGCGTTCGTGGCGTCGCGGGCGGTGAAGGGGCAGGAGGTGTTGCTCCTGGACGACGTGTTCACCACCGGGTCCACAGCGCGGGCCGCCGCGATAGCTCTGCGGGAAGCGGGGGCCACGCGCGTGGAGGTGCTGACATTGGCGAGGGCGTTCACCCTCGCCTGAGCCGGGCGAGTTCGGCTTCGAGTTCCTTGGAACGGCGTTCGGCCTCATTCGCGCGCCGGGCTTCTTCGTCCGCGCGCCGGGATTCTTCATCCGCGCGCCGGGATTCCTCCTGCGCACGCCGCTGCAGAATCATCGTCTGATCTTCCAGACGTTCGATGAACTCCTCGGAGACCAGCAACGGCGCGTTGCCTGCCCAGAAACGCACGTCCTCGCCTTCGACCTGGAGGTCGAGGCCCAGCACCTCCGAGGTGAAGCGACCGTTCCGGGACTCCATGCGCGTGTAGACGCGCGCATCCGGCGTTGCCAGCCGGTAGCCCTCCAGCGTGAGCCTTCCCCCATCGAAGATGAAATACTCGGGGATTCCCAGACGGGCATACCGGCTCACGTTGTATTCGGCATCCTTCTTCCGGTCACCCCCGGCGTGGATCTCCATCACCCAGTCGAGCCCGTGCCCCTCGTGACTGACCAACCACTTCTTCCGTCGGTGGTTCTCCACATCCAGCACGACCAACAGGTCCGGCGCGAACCGTCGCTCCGCCGGGTAATACACAGGCAATTCCGAGCCTACGTAAGCCTTGCGTCCACGGCGCTTGAAGTAGCCCCGGAGCGCCTCGCGTGCGAGCAGCTTGGGCTCCTGATGGTCGTCCCCCTCGGGCATCGCCATCTCTTCGTACGTCACCTCACCCGGCAGTGTTGCCACCACCCGGTCCCGCTCCTCCTGCCCCATCCCATCCCACTCTTCCTGCGAAGGCGCCCGGGGAAAGGCGTCTCCAACCTTGTCGGTATGACGTCCCATGACCCTCAGCCTGCGTCGGGCAGACCCTCGGGTCAATTGCCCCGCGCGAGCCCTGAGCAAGCAACGCGCCAAGGAATTCCCGGACCGCCGTCTATGCTTCGCGGCGAATGACATCCACACCGGCCCCCATTCCTGGCAACGAGCCGAACGCGCAGCCGCGCTGTGCCCTGCACTCCAGGGTCGCGATGGAGGCGTGCTCGCGCTGCGGTGCCTTCATGTGCCGGTCGTGCATCGCGCCGGACAGTGAGCCCGCGCATTGCCGGGCGTGCCGGAAACACCTGCTGGCGACAGGCGCCATCATTCCCAGCAACCGCTCCACCCTGGGCGAATACCTGGCCCAGTTCAGTTGGTTGCTCGCCTTCCTCACCGCGGGAGGCATCTACCTGGCGGACCGTAGGACCACGTCCGAACTGTGGCTGATCATCCTCCTGGTCGGCGTCACGCTGGGCCTGGCCTGTGGCGTCGCGGCGCTCATCCGGGAAAAGGGCCGTCTCAGTCCCCGGGTCGTCGTGCCCGCCATCATCGGCATCGTGCTCAACACGCCTCCGTTCCTCTGGGCAATGCTGATAGTCGTGCTGCCGGTCATTGTCGGCAGGTGGTGAATCAGCGCGTCTTCGCCGTCTCCAGCGCGAGCGCCTCACCGCGCAACTGCATGTCCAGCCAGAACGTCCCGCCCGGCACGAGCGAGGCCAGGAAGGCCACGGCGATCCGCTTCACGCCCCAGCGGTATTCGATGGCCGCCATCATCAGCGTGTAGAGGTACGCCACGAACAGCAGGCCGTGCGCCATGCCCACCACGCGCACGCCCAGGGGCATGTTCAGCGCGTACTTCAGCGGCATGGCGATGAGCAGCAGCACCAGGAAGGACAGGCCTTCCCAGAAGGCAACGGCGCGGAAACGGCCCAGGGCGGTCTTCAGCATGACGTCCTCTCTCCTCCGCCCCTCTCGCACCGTCAAGCCGCGCGGCCAGAGCAGTATCGCCTCCCGTCGTCAGCGCGGTGAGCCCCGGTGATACCGGCCGGAGTGCCTGCCCGCTCCAGGGCCCGCCTGACGTCAGGGCATCCCGGATGTCGGACGCATCACGCCAAGCGCCTTCCTCCACCCGTCCACCCCCGGAGGCTGTTATCCCCCTG
>NZ_RAWN01000114.1:0-31578 GCF_003668895.1 Corallococcus sp. AB045 | reverse complement strand
ACGGAGGCCCCGCCGCCGCCCAACGACACGCCGCCGCCGGAGCCGTCCGCGAAGCCGCCGCCGCTCGTGGTGGGCATGACCATGTCGTCCACCACCAGCGCGGGCTCCTTCGCCGCGCCCGTGGGCAACACCGCCTACGGCAAGGCCAACGGCACCGCGAAGGCGCCCCAGGACGTGAAGGGCTACTCCGCGCCGAAGTACGTGCCCGTGTACCAGGTGGACTCGGAACCGTCGGTCGCGTCCGAGGTGAAGATTCCCTACCCGGACGAGGCGCGCCGCGCGGGCATCGAGGGCACCGTCACGCTGTCCATCGCCATCGACGCGGAGGGCAAGGTGAGCAACGTGAAGGTCATCTCCGGGCCCGGCTACGGCCTGAATGAGGCCGCGCGCGACGCCATCCGCCGCTTCCGCTTCAAGCCCGCCATCAAGGGCGGCGAAGCGGTGGCCACGGAGATGAAGTACTCGTACACCTTCCTGCTGGACTGACAGTGGCGCCCCGGAGTCTTCCGGCCCGGGGCAACCCGTCGCCTACTGCGTCTTGAGCGCGCGGCGCATGATGTCGCGCAGCGCCGCCAGGTCCTCGTCCGGCATCGCGGCGATGAGGGGCGGCGGCGCGCTCAGCCGCGCCATCAGCCGGCCGCGCAGCTCCACGCCGGCCTCCGTCAGCACCAGCATCTTCACGCGGCGGTCCTGCTCGCTGCTCTTGCGCTCCACCAGCCCGCGCGCCTCCAGCCGGTCCACCAGCCCCGTCACGTTGGACGCGTCACACGACAGGTAGTGAGCGAGCGTGCTCATGGCGAGCGCTCCCTCGCCCAGCTGCCTCAACACGTGCGCCTGCACGGGAGACAGGTCGAACTCCGCCGCCAGGGCGGGGAAGTTGCGCATGTGCGTGTGCAGCAGCTCGAAGAGGAGCGTCCACGCCTGCTCCGGCAACCCACTCCCGCCCTCCGACAGGTCGGTGGTGGCCGCCGGCCGGCACGTCACCTGCTCGCTAGGACCGTCGCTGAAACCGTTCATAGTGAAGTTACGTTAAGTCATCGGGCACACATAAACAATTGACATCCTCAACCATTGACCGCTACTACATTCCGCATATTCCAACATCCGACAGTGCGGAGTACTTTCATGAGGCTCCGGGGTCGGGTAGAGGACGCAACGCAGTCGTCCATCGGACGGATCCGCCTCGCGCTCCCGCGGGTCGGTGAGGAGGTCGAGCGGTATGAGTACCCTTCTGGCGCTGTCCCTGTCGGCTACCCTGGCCGCGGCGCCCGTACTGACGCTGGATGAGGCCCTGGAGTCCGCCCGCCAGCAGAACCTCGATTTGAAAATTGCCCAGGAGCGCTTCGAGCAGGCATCGCTCGCGACGCGCAAGGCCTGGTCGGGCTACCTGCCCACCATCACCGCCGGAGCCTCCCTCACGCGCAACAACGTGGCGGCCATCATCCCGGCGGGGCCCATCGCCCCGGTGGACATCACCATCCAGCCGCTCATCCAGAAGGGCGCGCAGCTGGAGGCGCGGCAGGCCATCATCGCGCCGCAGCTGTGGGCGGGCATCGCGGCCTCCTACAAGTCCGTGCAGCTGGCGGAGCTGAACACGCAGACGGCGCGCCGGCAGGTGCTCTTCGGCGTGGCGCAGGCGTACTACGGCGCCGCGGCGCAGCAGGAAGCCCTGCGCGCGCAGGAGCGGCTGCTGGAGCTGAACCAGGCTCGGGAGAAGGACACCCAGGCCCGGTTCGACGCGGGCACGGTGACGCGCGTGGCGCTGCTTCGCGCCCAGCTGGACCGCTCGCGCGCGGAGCAGGACCTGGTGCGTGCGAAGAACGCGCTCGCGGGCCTGAAGCTGGCGCTGGGCACGCTCATCCAGCGCGAGCCGGAGTTCGACCTGGCCCCGCCGCCGGAGCCGACGGTGCCCGCGCAGGCGTCGCCGGACGACCTGGTCAACCAGGCCATCCAGGAGCGCTCGGACGTGCAGGCCGCGGAAGTGGGCCTGAAGCTCAGCCGCATCAACAAGACGGGCGTCATCCTGAGCTACCTGCCCACGCTGGGCGTGACGGGCGCCTACCGCATCGCGAACGCGGCGGGCTTCACCGGCCAGAACGAGACATGGGCCATCACCTTCGGCGCCAGCTGGACGCTGTTCGACGGCGGCCTGCGTGAGGCGAACCTCTCCGAGGCGTCGTCGCGCGTGCGCGAGGCCACCGTCACCCAGGCGCTGGCGCAGGCCCGCGTGAAGGAAGAGGTGCGGCGCTCCAAGCTGGACCTGGAGAACGCGCTGGCCAACCGCTCCAAGGCCGAGGAGGCCCTGGAGCTGGCGCGCGAGTCCAACCGCCTGACGGACGTGAGCTTCAAGGCGGGCGTCGCCACCTACCTGGAGGTCGCGGACGCCAACACCGCGCTCACCAACGCGGAGGTGGGCTTCGTGTCCGAGCGCCTCCAGGCGTCGCTCGCCGCGCTGCGCCTGCTCAACTCGCTGGGCTCCTTCGAGTCCGGTTCGGTGAAGAAGGAAGCGGCCGCCCTGGGCGCGGAGCCCGGCGCGGGCGCGCCGAAGTCCCAGCCGGTCCAGCCGCAGCCCGCCCAGGAGCAGCCGGCCCCGCAGCAGCCCGCGCCCCAGCAGTAGGCGCGGTGTGACGTGGAATTCCCGGCGCCCGCTCCAGGGCGCCGGGTCCCCTGCCCTCCCGGGCGGGAAGCAGGTGCTTCGTTGTGGGGGTCCGGCACCGGCCCCACCCTCCTCTGTAGGACCCGTTTCCACGAGGAGGGAACCATGGCGGATGCATCCTGGGGCAACTGCAAGAACTGTCGGTTCTTCGCGGGCAACAGCGACGAGCCGAGCGACGACGCGACGCAGAGCTGCAACCAGCCGGAGCTCAAGCAGTTCGCGCTCGTGGTCTCCGGCAACAGCGGCTGCAACGCCTACGAGGCCCGCACCGGCGAGACGGTGCCCGTCTACGAAGAGCCCGCGCCGATGCACTGAGGGCGCGCGTGTCCCACCGGTCCTCGCGATGCCACGGCAGTCCTTGTCGTTCAGGTGCCGGTGGCGTCGCGGACCTGGGGCACCGCCGGCTCAGGCTCGTGCGCCGCGTGCGCGTAGTAGATGCGCTCCATGAGCTTGCGCTGGTGCACCAGCGGCTTGTCGTACTTGTCCAGCCGCATGCCCTTGTGGCTGTAGGGCGTGTCCGCCACGGTGGGGATGAAGCGCGCGTCATCGCGCACCTCCCACCAGGTGAGGCCCAGCGCGGCCTTCGCCGCCGCCGGCAGCAGGGGCCGTAGCGCGGGCACCGTCGTGCGCAGGAAGGAGAAGACGTGCAGGCGCGTGGTGCGCACCGTCTCCGGCACGAAGAAGATGTGCGCCTGCGTGATGAAGGGACGCGGCGCTCCAGAGGGCTGGATCCAGCTGACGGTGTAGACGCTGCGCACCGGGTCGAAGCGCGTCACCCAGTCATTGCGGAAGAGGTCCCCCTTGCCCACCGCGAGCAGGCGCATGATGGGCGCGGGCCGCTGCGGGGCGCGGTAGTGCACCTCCGTGTGGTCCTCGTGGTTGTGCGCCTCGAACTGCACCTCGCCCGCCTGCGCGCCGCTCCACCCCAGCCGCGTGTGGACGAAGGGCGTGTGCTCGTCCTCGCTGAAGTTGTCGAGCGCCACGTGCAGCGGCGCCTGGAACAGCGTGGAGAACGTCCCGCCGAAGACGTAGTCCCCGCCGGAGAGCTCCGGCATCGCGGACTCGGGCGTGTCCGCGTGCGCGAGCCAGAGGTAGCCGTGGCGCTCCACCACCTGGAAGCTCTTCGCCTCGCAGTGGCGCAGCTCCGGCTGGCTGGGGTTGGTGCCGTGCCCTCGCGAGTCGAAGCGCCAGCCATGGTACGGGCACTGGAGCTGCCCCTCCTTCGTCACGGTGCCCTTCGACAGCGGCGCGAAGCGGTGCGGACACGCGTCCGACAGCGCCGCGGCCTTGCCGGAGGCGTCCCGGAAGAGCGCGTAGGCGTGGCCTGCCAGCTCCACGCGGACGGGCTGGCGGCGGAGCTGGCGGGAGGGGAGCACCGGATGGAAATGCCTGACGACGTCGGGGGTAGGCTCCATGGCACTGGCAGTATAGCGGCCTGTCGTGGCGGACCCCGGGTGGGTCGCGCGAAGACCTGAAGGTGTGAGAGACCGGACTCGCGGGTGGCATAGACTGCCCGGCCGTGAAAGCTCCCGTCCCTCCCCGCCGCCGTGCGCGCTGGTTCGCCGTGGCGACCATGGCCGTGCTGGTGGTGCTCGCCGCGGGAGCGTGGCTGTACGTGCGCGGCGCACTGCCGGCGCCGGTGCCCCCGGCGGCCGGGCCCTTTGGCTACACGGACTACGCGCAGGCGCTGAACCATGTGCGCCCCAGCGGGGACCTGGACTTCGAGGGCCTGAAGCGCGACCGCGCGGCGCTGGAGCGCTTCGTCGCGTCGCTCGCGGCGGTGTCTCCGCACCGGAAGCCGGAGCTCTTCCCGTCGCCCGAGGACGGGATGTCGTACTGGATCAACGCGTACAACGCGCTGGTGCTCATGCAGCTCGTGGAGCGCTACCCGAACGGGGTGGAGGCGTCCTGGTTCGGCCGCTTCTACTGGGGCCGCACGTGGCCGGTGGGCGGCGAGCGGCTGACGCTGTACGCCCTGGAGCAGCGCATCCTCCTGGGTGAGTACGCCGACCCGCGTGTGCACTTCGCCCTCTTCCGGGGGACGCGCGGAGGGCCCCGGTTGGACGGCGCGCCCTATCAGCCGGAGTTCCTGGACGCCCAGCTCAACGACGCCAGCCGCCAGTACGTGGGGGATGCGCGGAACGTGAAGCTGGAGGACAAGACCGTGCGCCTGGCGCACCTGTTCGAGGAGCGGAAGGAGGACTTCCTCAACGCGCTGCCGGAGGGCCGTGGCGGCAACGTGCTCCAGTTCGTCTGGGCCTTCCTGCCGGACACCTGCGAGGAGCGCCCGGGCTGCGACACCCGCGGCGACCTGGACCGCGCCTGCGGTCCCGACCTGGACAAGTGCCGCATCGCCTTCGTCCCCGAGGACACGTCGCTGCCCGACGCCGCGAGCACCGCCGAGCGGCGCTGACAGAGCCCCTTCTCGGCTAGCGTCCCACCTTCGCGGACGAACACGCGGGAGGCACCGGAACATGACGATGGGAGCGGTGTGGCTGGCGACGTGGCTGGCCCTGGGGAGCGCGGACATGAAGTGGGAGCCGCAGGCGAGCGGAACGACGGTGCGGCTTCGCGGCGTGAGCGCGGTGGACGGCCGCGTCGCGTGGGCCAGCGGAGACAAGGGCACCGTCGTGCGCACCACGGATGGTGGCAAGACGTGGACGCGGGCCCCCGTGCCGGATGCGGAAGCGTTGGACTTCCGCGACGTGGATGCCTTCAGCGACCGCACCGCCTACGTGCTGTCCATTGGCGCGGGTGACAAGTCGCGCATCTACAAGACGACGGACGGCGGCGCGCACTGGACGCTCCAGTTCACCAACACCGTGCCCGGAGCCTTCTTCAACGGGATGGCCTTCTGGGACGAACAGCACGGCATCGCGTTCAGCGACCCGGTGGACAGGCACTTCGTCGTCATCACCACGGAGGACGGCGGCGCGACGTGGAAGCCCGTGCCGCAAGGGGCGCTGCCGGCCGCGCTCGAGGGTGAAGCGGGCTTCGCGGCCAGCGGCACGAGCATCGCGGTGTACGGCAAGTCCCACGTCTGGTTCGGGCTGGGGGGCTCCATCGCGCGCGTGCTCCACTCGGCGGACCGGGGCAAGACCTGGGGCATCGCGCCCACGCCGCTGGCCACGGGCGAAGGCGCGGGCGTGTTCTCGCTCTATTTCTGGAGCTCCATGGCGGGCGTCGCGGTGGGCGGCAACTACAAGCAGCCGGAGGTGGCCACCGGCAACGCGGCGCTCACGCTGGACGCGGGCAAGCGCAAGTGGACCGTGCCGGAGAAGGCGCCCGGAGGCTACCGCTCCTGCGTGGCGCCGTTCACGCCCGAGAAGAAGATGTGGCTCGTCACCGTAGGGCCCACGGGCTCGGACGTGTCGAAGGACGCGGGCAGGACGTGGGAGCCGCTGGACGCCACCGGCTTCCACGCCGTGTCCACGCCGCCTCGCAAACAGGACACGGCCTGGGCCGTGGGTGAGGAGGGGCGCATCGCGAAGCTGGCCTTCACCGCGCCGAAACAGCCGTAGCTTCGGAGAAGGAGAGGCGCGGGGAGCTTCCTCCCCGCGCCCGGTGCTTCACTTCACCAGCAGCGCCGCGCCGATGATACCGCTGTCGTCGCCCAGCTCCGCGTCGGCGATGAGCAGGCCCTCGCGCGACACGCGGGACGCCCACTGCTGCACGCCGTCCAGCACCAGCCGCTTGATGCCCGGGCAATGCGTCAGCACGCCGCCGCCCAGCACCAGGCGCGAAGGGTTGAGCACCGTCACGTAGTTGGCCACCGCGACCGCCAGGAAGTGCGCCGCACGGTCGTGGATCTCCTTCGCCTTCGGGTCCCCCGCCTCCGCCGCCGTCTCCAGCGTCACCGGGGTGATGGTGTACGGGTCGTCTTGGGTCAGCTGCTCCAGCACGCGCGAGCCGCCGGATGCCAGGAGTTCCTTCGTCTGCGCGATGAGGTTGTGGCCGCCCGCGTACGCCTCCAGACAGCCGTGCTCACCACAGCCGCACAGCCGGCCGCCGGGCACCACCTTGATGTGGCCCAGCTCGCCCGCCACGCCGCCGCCGCCCTGCACCAGCCGCCCGTCCGCGATGATGGCACTGCCCACGCCGGAGCCCACGAACACCACCAGGATGTCCTGGGCGCCGCGACCCGCGCCCGCGTGCAGCTCGCCCCACGCCGCCGCGGACAGGTCGTTCACCACCTTCACGTCGAAGCCCAGCCGCTTCGTCAACATCGCGGCCAGGGGCACGTCGCGCCAGCCCAGGTTGGGCGCCACGGAGATGACGCCCGTGTCCTTGTGGATCTGCCCCGCCGCGCCCACGCCGCAGCCGTCCACCTTCACGCCGGACTGCTTCACCGCCTCTTCCGCCGCCTGGGCGATGGTCTCCACCACGCCCTGCGGCTTGCGGTCCTGCACCGCCACCTTGGCGCTCGCGAGGATTTCACCCTTCCCATCCACCACCGCGGCCCGGGCGAACGTCCCGCCCAGGTCGATTCCCAGCGTCGGCATGTCCAGCTCCCTCCCTTACGTGCGTGCGTGTGCTTCGCGTGGAGCGCGAAAGGCTCAGGCGCCGACTTCCTTCTGCGCCTGGGCGACCGTCTTCTCGATGAGCGCCTGGATCTCCTTCACGCGGGCCTCCG
This sequence comes from Corallococcus sp. AB045, assembly GCF_003668895.1. Lineage (NCBI taxonomy): Bacteria > Pseudomonadati > Myxococcota > Myxococcia > Myxococcales > Myxococcaceae > Corallococcus > Corallococcus sp. AB045. The sequence continues at coordinate 24,289 of NZ_RAWN01000114.1, read as the reverse complement.
TGCTGGCCTCGTAGCGCAGCACCAGGATGGGCTGCGTGTTCGACGCGCGGATGAGGCCCCAGCCGTCCTCGAACGTCACGCGCACGCCGTCCACGTCCACCACCTTGTGGCCCGCGTCGCGCAGGATTTCCGTGGCGCGCTTCACCATGGCGAACTTCTTCTCCTCCGTCGTGTCGAAGCGCAGCTCGGGGCTGGCGAAGGTCTTCGGCACGTCGGAGAGCAGCTGCGACATGGACTGCTTCTCGTGCGTCAGAATCTCCAGCAGGCGCGCGGACGCGTACACCGCGTCGTCGAAGCCGAAGTAGCGGTGCTTGAAGAAGATGTGGCCGCTCATCTCGCCGGCCAGCTCCGCGTGCTCCTCCTTCATCTTCGACTTGATGAGGGAGTGGCCCGCCTTCCACATGATGGGCTTGCCGCCGTGCTTCGCGATGTCGTCGTACATCGTGTAGCTGCACTTCACCTCGCCGATGATGGCCGCGCCCGGGGCCTCCTTCAGCACGTAGCGGCTGAAGAGCACCATCAGCTGATCACCCCAGAGCACGTTGCCCTGGTCGTCGATGACGCCGATGCGGTCGCTGTCGCCGTCGTACGCGATGCCCACCTCCGCCTTGACCTCCTTCACCTTCTTGATGAGGTCCTGGAGGTTCTCCACCACCGTGGGGTCCGGGTGGTGGTTGGGGAAGTCCGCGTCCATCTCGCAGAACAGGGGCACCACGTCGAAGCCCATGCTCTCGAACAGGGGCACCGCGATGGCGCCGCCCGTGCCGTTGCCCGCGTCGATGACGATCTTCATCCCCTTGCGGCCCACCTTCACCGTCTGACGGATGAAGTGGTTGTAGGGCGTGATGATGTCGAAGGGCGTCACCTTGCCGGGCTTGTTGGAGGTCGCGAAGTCCTTCGCCTCGATGAGGCGGCGCAGCTCCTTGATTTCAGGGCCGTGGAAGGTCGTCTTGCCCGCGCCAATCTTGAACCCGTTGAACTCCTTCGGGTTGTGGCTGCCGGTGATCATCGCCAGGCCGTCCACGGGCAGCGTGTTCGCCGCGAAGTAGGTCAGCGGCGTCGGCACCACGCCCACGTCGTAGACGTCCAGGCCGGTGGCGGTGAGGCCCTTCGCGAGCGCGTCGCGGAAGCGCGTGGAGGACTCGCGGCAGTCGCGGCCCACCACGATGGAGGTGCCGCCCTTGCGGCGGATCATGGTGCCCAGGCCCAGGCCCAGGAGCTCCACCACCTCGATGGTGAGGTCCTTGTCCACCAGACCTCGGATGTCGTACTCGCGGAAGATGTGCGCGTTCATGGCAGTGTCCCCACCCTCGACAGGAACCGGGAGGGCGTAACGGAAGGCGTCGGACACTACACGAGCGGGACCGGGGGCTGCACACGCCCGAACGAGCCCGGCTGACTGTTGAACGCCCGGCCCCTCCAGGGAGGGCGGAACCTACCCCTGGCAGGGGCTGATGGCCCCCATCAGGCCATGGCCCCGGGGGCATGGACCCCGACGCCGGCTCCGGAGCCGACTGGCACCCGCCGCAGCAGCGACTGGTAGTGCTTCAGCCAGGACGTGTTCAGCGGGTCCAGCTTGAGGGCCTCCGCATAGCGCTCCAGCGCGGCCGGGACAGCCCGTTGGACCTCCAACGCATGCCCCTGGGTGAAGAGGGCGCGGGCCTTCTTCTCCACCTCCGGCCGGGCGGCGAGGAAGGCGCTGCGCAGGGCCTCCATGGTGGGCTCCGGGACGCCCGCGGCCACGCAGCGGGCAAGGCCGCCCAGGTTGCCCCGGGTGGCGTCGTAGCCCACTCGGGAGAGCGGATCGCCGAGCATCCGCTGCGCGGCCAGCACGCGCACGCGCAGGGCCTCCAGTGCCTGGCGCTGCACGGTGGGCAGCGGGCGGTGCTGGAAGGCGAGCAGGCGGCGCAGGGCGGCCTGGGCGCGGCGGTGGATGTCGCCGAAGTCGGCGTCGTGCTTCGCGCCCAGCAGCGTGTAGGGGTCCCGGGCGACGGCCTCCGCGCGGGACAGCATGCGGGCAAGCTCCGCGTCCGGCGCGGGCTCCGCGTCCTCCATGAGGGCGCGGGAGAGCAGCCGGCCCAGCGCGGGGAACTCGTCGGAGAAGTGGACGAAGACGCCCGCGGGCACGTTCCAGGTGCGCGCCTCGTCGAAGGTGACGTGGCGGACGACGTCGCAGGCGCCCAGGGCCGTCTCGCCCCGGAAGGACACCTCCACCGTCAGCCGCGCCGCGAGCGGGGGCAGTGAGCCCTGGCACTCGGCGAAGAGTCCTTCTGGGGCGACGTCGCTCACGGAGACGGGCTGGAGGACTTCGCCCGGCGTGAGGCCCAGGCGCACGCGCAGGTCCGCGGGCGCGTCCGTGCGGGGCGCGGAGGCCTCCAGCGGCGGCGCGGGGTTCACCAGCGGAATGGGCGCGTCATCCTGGACGACGTCCACCAACGGAATGGGCGGAGGCGACGGAATGGACACGGGCTCCAGCGACGGAGCGAGGGTCATGAACGGGATGGCCGCGGCGCCCAGCGTGGACGTGGGGTTCACCGCGGGCTGCGCCGTGACGTCCAGGGGCGAGACCGGATCCACCAGCAGGATGGGCGCGGCGGCCTGGAGGGCGTTCGGCGTGACGATGCCGAGCTTCATCGTCTTGGCCGGCGCGTGGGACGCGAGGCCCTCGGCCGGCAGCTCCGGCTCAGCGGACTCCAGCAGCGCCACGGCGGAAGCCCAGAACGCGGCCACCTCCGCGCGCATGGCCCCCTCACCGGAGCGGACGCCGGACGGCGCGCCATCCACCGCGCGCAACGCCGCATCCTCCACGGACGAGGCGGCCATGCCCCATTCGGGCACGTCCTCCACGATGTCGAAGTCATCCGCCGCGTCGTGCGGCTCGGCGGGCTCCTTCGCCGTGGCGACCACCTCCAGCGCATCGGACACATCCTCGGGAGCATCCGCGGACGCGTTCCGCACCGGCACCTTCAGGCCCAGCGCCTCCGCGAGCGCGACGCGGAAGGCCCACGCGCTGTCGAACCGCTCCTCCGGCTTCGCGGCCAGCGCGCGCAACAGCACGGTGGACAGCGCGGGCGGCACGTTCGGGTTGATGGCGTGCGGCGGAAACAGCGTCACATCCGCGGAGCGCCCCAGGCCGAACGGCAGCCGGCCCGTCACCAGCAGGTAGCCCGCCACGCCCATCGCATGCACATCCGCGCGAGGGCTCCGGTTCATCCCCTCGCACTGCTCGGGAGCCATGAACGTGGGCGAGCCCACCGTCACGCCCTGCGTGCGCTCCTCCGGCGACAGCGCCGCTTCCCGCACCGCGCCCGCGCCGAAGTCGCGCACCCGCACGCGCCGCTCGCCCTTCGCGTCGCGAGTGACGAACATCGAATCCAGCGTGAGGTCTCCGTGCACCAGCCCCCGCGAGTGCGCCGCCTCCAGTCCCGCGAGCGCCTGATCCAACACCTCGCCCACCTCGGCCGGCGACAGCGGCAGGGGCATCGCGCTGAGCGACTCGCCCTCCGGCGCCTCCTGCAGCACGCAGGGCAACCCCTGCGGACCGGGGCGCACGTCCAGCACGCGCGCCACGTGGCGGTGCACGACGTTGCGCTGCGCCAGCGCCTCCGCGATGAACCTCGCGCGCACGGCGGGACGGGCCGCCAGGTGCGCGTGCAGCACCTTCACGGAGAAGCGGTGCCCGGTGGGCACGTACTCCGCCAGGTACACCGACGCCACCGCCCCCACCTCCAGCCGGCGCTTCAAGAGCAGCGGCCCGTGCCGCTGACCCTCCAGCGAATCCCCCGACACCGGAGGCCGGGCAGCGACGGGGCACGCCTCCCCATCCCGGTGTTCGCCCACGCAGCGCTTGCAGCCCATCGCCATCCCCGCCTGTCACCCCGGAAATGGGGCGGACGCGGGGTGGACTTGCAACCCGCGCGCCTCGTGCCCGGGGCCCGCTTTCGTCCGGACCGCGACACTCCAACACCCGCGAGTGCCAGCAAAGCCCGCGAAACGAACCAGGGCCCCCTGTAGAAACGACAGGGAGCCCCGGGAAGAAATGTGTGGGGTGAAACAGGAGGCGAAGTCGCCTCAAGGCCTACAGCAGCCTGGTGCGCTTCCTGGCCTTGAGGGCCTCGACGACCTTCCGGACGTCCTGGCTCTTGTCCTTGGGGACCACGAGCACGGCGTCACCGGAGTCCACCACCACCACGTCGTGCATGCCCACGACGGACAGCGTGCGCTTGTCGGACAGCACCACGCAGTTGGTGCAGTCCACCAGCACCGCGTCGCCGGAGACGACGTTGCCCTGCGCGTCGGCGGGGCGCACTTCGGGGATGGCGGCGAAGGAGCCCACGTCGGACCAGCCGAAGTCGCCGTCCAGCACCGCGATGTTCTCCGCCTTCTCCATCACGCCGTAGTCGATGGAGATGGAGGGCAGTTTGGGGAACACGCGCTTGAGCACGGCCGGGAAGGTGCGCTTGCCCGCGGCCTTCTGGAGCGCGTCCAGGCCCTTCTGCATCTCCGGCATGTGCTTCTTGAAAGCCTCCAGCATCACGTCCGCGCGGAAGACGAAGATGCCGCCGTTCCACAGGTAGTCGCCGCCGGCCAGGTACTCCTGCGCCGTCTTGAGGTCGGGCTTCTCCTTGAACGCCTTCACGCGGCGGCCGCCGCCCGCCAGCGCGTCACCGACCTGGATGTAGCCGTAGCCCGTCTCCGGGCGCGCGGGCTTGATGCCCAGCGTGACGATGTGGCCCCCTTCCGCGATGCGCGCCGCCTCCGCGAGCGTGCGCTGGAAGCCCTTCACGTCCGCGACGTGGTGATCCGACGGCAGCACCGCGAGCACGCCCTTGGGGTCGCGCGCGGCCACCTGGAGCGCGGCGAGCGCGATGGCGGGCGCGGTGTTGCGCGCCACGGGCTCCACCAGGAGGTTGCCCTTGGGCAGCCCCTTCACCAGCTTCGCGGCCGTCTTCGCGTGCACGGGGCCGCACACGATGAAGGTGTTCTTCACCGGGGCGAGGCCCTTGAGGCGCTGGGCGGTGTCGGTGAGCAGCGGCTGCTTGGAGGCCAGCGGGAGGAACTGCTTCGGACGGGCCTGGCGGGACAGCGGCCAGAAGCGGGTGCCGGAGCCTCCGGCCATGATGACGGGGTAGAGGGCCATATGCGGGTGCGAGCTCCTAGGGGCGCACGCCGGCCCATGGCCTAGCGCGCACGGCGGCGCACCATAGCGCGTCGCGCCAGCGGAGGAAGGGGGCTGCTCGCGGTCATGGGTTCCCTTCAACGGGATTCCCATCCCGCTCAGGCTGGCAGGACCGCGATGGCCTCCACCTCGAAGAGCATCGCGTCCAGTGCCAGCCGGGGGACGGGAATCAGCGTGCAGGTCGGCTTCATGCCGCCGTTCCAGGCCGCGTCCAGTTCGGGGCCGATGATGCGCAGCTTCTCCTCCGTGTGGTCCACCACGAGCATCGTGAGCTTGGCGACGTCACCGACGCCCGCTCCCACGGACTCGAGGGCCGTCCGAACGTTCATGAACGCCTGCCTCACCTGGAGGCGGAAGTCGGGCTCGAGCGCGCCCGTCTCACGCTCTCCCCCCTGCCCCGCCAGGAAGACCAGCCGGGTGCCGGGCGCTACCTGCGCCACGTGTGAGAAGCCATAGGGCGCCGGGTCGAACAACCCCTTCGGATTCGTCAGCACCACGGTCGGCGTCTTCAAGGAGTCTGAGCTCTGTCCCATGATTCACCGTCTCCCATCCGGCCCGACGATGTGAAGGGCCTCGCACGTCTTCAATGGAATCTGGACGTGGCGCTGTGCGTGGCGCTGTTGGATGCGCGTCGCGCCAGCGGAGGAAGGGGGCCCGGCCGCCTGCCCTCCGAGGGATGGGGCGCGACAATGTGGGCAGAGTTTTGACCCGCCCCCGAAAAGCCAGTCTCATGCCCCGGCGTTGAGCCTCAAACCCACATCCACCGGATGGACGCTGGCCTTCACCGTGCTGCTGGCGGTGGGGTTGTCCCTGGCGCCATTGCCGGAGAAGTTCCGCCCCCTCCCCAGCCTCCGTCAGGAAGGTTCGCTCGGGCCCAAGCTGGCGGCGATCGCACTGCCCGCGTCGCTGCGCGGCGTGAAGGCCCCGCGCCCGCCCTCGGACACGATGGTCCCGGACGCCCCGCCCGCCGCGGTCGCGGTCGCGGACACCGCCGCCAACGACACGGATCCGAAGGCGGGCCCGCAGGTGGGGGAAGCCCCCGCCGTGCCCGGCATCGGACTGGAGGAACTGAGCGCCCCCACGCGGGCGACCGCGCTGGAGCTGGAAGCGCTGCGCGAGCGCATGGGCGCGAAGCACGTGGACATCGAGCTCAACTGCCGGAAGACGCGCGCGGACGGGACGTGTGAAGAGGACGGACTGGCGCCGTTCATGAAGGCGCTGGGTGATTTGCGCGCGGACGCGCGGCGCACGCCGGTGCGGGTGGTGCACCTGGGCGATTCGCTGATCGCCTCCGACTACATCACTGACGTGGTGCGCGACCGGCTCCAGGAGCGCTTCGGTTCGGGCGGTCCGGGCTTCCTCTACATCCACCGGCTGGCGAGCGCCGGCCGCGCCACGCGCGCGGGCACCGCGAGCACGGATGGCTGGAAGATGGAGCGGCTGGTGGACACGCACTGGCCCAAGGACCGCGTGGGCTGGACGGGCGTGGCCTTCTCCACGAGCGGCCCGGCGCAGGCCACCCGCTACTCCGTGGAGGGCGCGCGCCAGGCGGAGCTGTTCTTCCTGGCCCAGCCCGCGAACGGCTCCGTGCAGGTGGCGGTGGACGGAAAGAATACGCAGCGCATCCAGACGCGCGCGTTCGGTTCCAAGGCGGAGGCGGCCTTCGCGCGGCTCAAGCTTCCCGAGGGCGCCAAGACGCTGACGCTCACCGCCAGCGGCAAGACGGAGCTGCACGGCGTGTCGGTGGAGTCGGGCACGCCGGGCGTCGTCTACGACACGGTGGGCCTGCTGGGCGGCATGGCGGAGGTGTACCTGCGCGCGCAGCCCCAGGCGTTCCGTGCGCAGCTCAAGCACCGCAAGCCGTCGCTGGTGGTGTTGATGGTGGGCGGCAACGAGGCGTTCTTCCTCTCGCGCGACCGCACCACGCTGGACGAGGTCCGCTCGCAGATAAAGGAGCTGGTGTCACGCGTGCGCACGGCGGTGCCGGACGCGGCGTGCCTGGTGATGTCGCCCATCGACGCGGGCGTGCGCACGCTGAGCGGCGAGGTGATCACCCGCCGGCACTCGGCGGAGGTGGCGGAGGTGTTCCGCGAGGAAGCGCGCGCGGGAGGCTGCGCCTTCTACGACACGCTGGCGGCGATGGGTGGCGAGGGCTCCGCACTCAAGTGGCTGGAGTCCGGCCTGATGCTGGAGGACCTGGTGCACCCGCGCGTGCGCGGCTCCAACCTGCTGGGCCACCTGTTCGACCTGGCGTTGCAGCGGACCTTCGCGCGCACGCATCCGCCGCGCGTGCCGGGCACGGACACGACCGGCCTGCAGAACGCGACCCCGGCGCTGCGCCGCACGTTCGAATCACTGGCCCGCCGGGAATCCGGCGCGAAGCTGCGTGTGGGCATCGCGCAGTTGGGCGCGTCGCACACGGCGGCGCACTACTTCTCCGACAAGGTCCGCGACGCGCTGACGAAGCGCTTCGGTGACGCGGGCCGGGGCTTCATCGCGGCGGGCAAGCCGTCCTCCCGGCTGGAGGCGGCGCGCGTGGCGCGCACGCTGGACGGTGCGTGGACGGTGGAGGACGCGAAGAGCGCGCCTGGAGGCCTTTGGGGGCTCACCGGCATCCGAGCGGTGGGCGCACCCGGCGCGAGCCTGGGCATCTCCTTCTGCGAGGGCTGCGCGGAGGACAAGAACCGCCAGGGCCGGCTGGACCTGTACGCGCTGGACGCGCCGGGGGCCGCGGCGCCTGAAATCACGGTGGACGGTGAGGAGATCCCGCCGGAAGCACCGCCGCCGGAGCCGCTGACGCAGCCCACGGTGCGCATCCGTTCGTTCCCGGTGACGGGCGTGGCGCACTCGGTCCAGGTGAAGGTGCCGGAGGGTGGCGGGAGCGCGACGGTGCTGGGCGCGTCGCTGGAGTACGACACGCCGGGACTGGTGTACGACGCGCTGGGGTTGCCCGGGTCCACGGCCTTCACTGCGCGGGACATGGATGCGCCGGCGATGGACGCGCAGCTGACCGCGCGCCGTCCGGACCTGCTGGTGTTCTGGTACGGCACCAACGAGGCGGAGCTGCCGGGCCTGGACGCGAACGGGCTGCGCCAGGACTACGCGGCGTTGATCGCGCGCATGCGCAAGGCGACGAACGCGGAGTGCCTGATCATCGGTCCCACGGACCGGCTCCAGCAGGACGCGAGCGGCCGGTGGGACGAGGCGCCGTCACTGGCGAAGGTGTTGAACACGCTGCCGCAGGTGGCGAAGGACGCGGGCTGCGCGTACTGGTCCGCGCGCGCGGCGATGGGCGGTGAGCGCTCCATGCAGCGCTGGCAGCGGCAGCCGGAGCCGCTGGGCCACGCGGACGGCGTGCACCTGACGCCGCAGGGGTACGCGGTGCTGGCGAACGCGTTCGTGAAGGACCTGATGGCGGCGTACGAGTCCACGAAGAAGGGCGGCGAGCCGACGGCCTCCGCCGCGGGAGCGCCCTGAGCCGTGCTGTCCCACAGCCTCCAGTACGTCGTCTTCGTCATCGCGGTGTTCGCGCTCTACTGGGCGGTGCACCGGCATTACTGGCCGCGGATGCTGTTGCTGTTGGCGGCCAGCCTGCTGGTCTACGTGTCGTTCCTGCAGGTGCCGCTGACGGCGTTCGTGGGCGGGATGCCGCCAGGCGAGCTGGTCGTGAAGCTGGTGCCGCTGTTCATCTTCCTGGCCGGCGTGACGGTGGATCACCTGCTGGTGAAGGGGATGGGGAGCACGGAGCGGCCGGGGCTGCGCAAGCTGCTGGTGGTGCTGTCCATCGTCTCCAACCTGGGGCTGCTGGCGGGCTTCAAGTACCTGGAGCTGTTGCGCAGGACGGTGTCGTCGCTGCTGGGGCCATGGGGCGTGGAGGTGCGGCCGGAGCCGTTCCATTTCCTGTTGCCGGTGGGCCTGTCGTTCTTCGTGTTCCAGGCCATCAGCTACACGGTGGACGTGTACCGGGGGAAGGCGAGCTCCGAGCACTCGTTCGTGGAGCACCTGCTCTACATGCTGTTCTTCCCGCGCGTATTGAGCGGGCCGATTGTCCGCGCGTCGGAGCTGATGGCGCACTTCCGGGAAGTGCCCACGCTGTCGTCGGATGACGGGAACAAGGCGTTGTTCCGCATCGCCGTAGGGCTGGTGAAGAAGCTGGTCATCGCGGACGTGCTGGGCAGCGGCATCGTGGATCCGGTGTTCGGCAGTCCGCACGCGTACTCGTCGGCGGAGTGCGCGGTGGCGGCGGTCGCGTACACGTTGGAGCTGTACTACGACTTCTCGGGGTACTCGGACATCGCGATTGGTGTGGCGTCGCTGTTCGGCTTCAAGTTCCCGGAGAACTTCGCGCGGCCGTACCTGGCGAAGAACCTGTTCGAGTTCTGGAACCGCTGGCACATGAGCCTGTCGTCGTGGCTGCGGGACTACCTGTACATCCCGCTGGGCGGCAACCGGCGGTCGAAGCCGCGGGTGTGCTTCAACCTGATGATGGTGATGGTGCTGGGAGGCCTGTGGCACGGGGCGGACTGGCGCTTCGCGGTCTGGGGCGCGGTGCACGGCGTGGCGTTGTGCGGGGTGCGGTGCTGGTGGTGGTTCAAGGGCAAGCAGCAGGAGCCGGGCCCGGCGCGCGTGGCAATCGGGATGTTGGCCACGTTCACGCTGGTGGTGTTGACGCGAGTGGTGTTCCGGGCGCCGGACATGGCGCACGCGGGTGAGTTCTACGCACGGATGCTGGCGGGAATCCCAGGCCTGGCGAACGTGGGTCCGCTGGTGTGGAGCATGCTGGCCATCGCGGTCCTCGCGCACACGTTGCCGATGAAGCTCTACGACACCGCGGCGCTCGTGTTCCTCAAGATGCCCGCGCCCGCGAGAGCCGTGGTGCTGGTGCTGCTGGGGCTGGGCATCCGCCAGCTGTCCACCCTGGAGACCCGGCCGTACGTGTACTTGCAGTTCTGAGTACGCGCGCTTCGCTCAGGGCATGTACGGATACCGAGCCAGCACCTTGCCCTCGGGTGAGACGGCATACAGCTCGAATTCGTCGAACGCGAGCACCGTGCCCGGCGCCCAACCGCACTTGTCGGGTCGAGGGTTGATGCGGACGAAGTAGATCCCCCGCTCTTCGCCCACGATGACTTCCATCCCCTTCGCGGAGAATGCACAGCTCTTGGCGTACTCCTTGGGATAACGGGAGAGCCTCCGCTGCAATGCGGCGTGAGCGGCAAGGACCGCGGGCCCGTCCAGGGTCGCCAGGGGCTGAAGCTCATCGGGCCACTGGATCCCTTCCGCGACAATGGGCTCGCGCGCCGTGCTCGGCGCTCCCGCATCCGCGCCCGGGATGGCGGCAGGAAACGCCGGATTCCTCACGACGGAATGCGCTGGCCTGAGCGTCGGCTCCGTTCCTCCGTCCTGGAGAAGCGACACGAGGAGAAGCAGGGCGTGGGGTCTCAGCATGGGCGTCTCCTCGAATGGAGCCGTGAACCTTCTACCACTCCAACGCGGGGATGCATTCCGGAGGGCCTCCTCGATGGCTGAGAGGTCCGGGTGGCGTTCCCGGCTGGCAGGTTGATGCCAGCTCCCAGTCCCTGCGTTGCTCATGCCACCGGTACATCCGGCCAGCCTGATTCCACTTGTAGAAGCGGGGCGAATCCCGATGCCCTGTCGCAAGCCATCCCCAGGCCGGAACCAATTCACCACGAGAGTCCCTGATCAGCTTCCCGCAGGGGGTCGCGCAGTAGCTCACGACCACCCATCCGCCTTGCTCCAGCCTCATCGCGGGAAAAACCTTCAGGTCGCGGCTGCTGACAGGAGTTCCGCAGGGATGGTTGTGAGCAAACCCGAAGATGGGCACATCGGGTCCGAACTCCTCGTCATCAACGCCGCCATAGGCTGGCTGACAACTGCCTTCCTCCCCCATGAAGCTCCGATGGGCCAGGAGACGCGCCAGTCTTGCCGCGTCTTGTAGATGGAGACGCAGTATTCGACGGCATCCCGGCGCTGGCGCCTCGTGTTCGGATCACAGGCATCCACCGCTCCAGGCAATGCCATCAGCGCCTTCAGGGCCGGAAGCACCAGGTCATCAGGAATGGTCGCCGCATTCGAGAGGACGACCGGAACGTCCGGGTGCTTCCAGGGTCCCGGCACGACCGCCAGGTTGGGGTCGTCATCCAGGAAGGGCAACTCCGTTCGCAGGTAGTACAGCCTGGAACTCGCACAGGCTAGCAACGCGCCAAGAGTCAAAAGAAGCATGCGCCGCACGAGTACCCCCACGGCGCCCCGGCCTGCCTCGGCAAGACGCGCTGTCCCGCCGAGCCTACCCCACCGCTTCAGTTCGCCTGGAGGGTGAGCAGGGTCACCCGGTTGTCCGTGGTCAGCCCCACGCGGTACCGCCACGTCGCGGCGCCGAACTGCACCAGGTACGTGTAGATGCGGTCGTCGCCTCGCGTCTCACGGTTCGCCAGCACCAGCGGCCCCGCGGGCCCCAGCCCCTGCAACATGGACCGGAAGAACGGACCGGCCTCCTCGAAGTACCTGGCCGGTACGTAGGCGAACATCGACGGCTCCCAGGTCCCCTGCCGCGTCTTCTCCAGCAGCTCCGTGAGCCTCGCCGTCACCTCCGGCTCCGCGTCCGGAATGGGCTTGAGCGGCGGCACGGCGAGCGCCGGATTCACGATGGCCGCGATGCCCTCCACGAGCAGCGCCGGGTTCGACTTGTCCAGGTTCGCCAGCACCACGATGGACAGCTCGTCCCCCAGGAAGCGTGAATAGGCCGTCCGGAAGCCCTGCCACGCTCCCGTGTGCTTGTGCAGCGGTTGACCGTTGCGCTCCGTCACCTCCCACCCGAAGCCATACGGCCAGGTGACCCCGCTGTTCAGCTTCACCGGTGACACCATCTCCCGCCAGCTGTCCTGCGTCAGGAGGGCCCGCTTCGCCACCGCCTCCTCCCAGGCCAGCATGTCCTTCAGCGAGAAGTAGAGCGCGCCGTCCCCTGTCGTGTTCAACGACTGCGACACCCACTGCTGGTTCTTCACCACGCCACCCACCAGTTCGTAACCCGCCGCGCGGTTCGGGATGACGTCCGCCTCGCTGATGCCGCGCGCTGTCTTCATGCCCGCGGGCTTGAAGACCTGGCGCGCCAGGACCTCCTGATACGTCATGCCCGCGACGCGGTTCACCAGGATGCCCAGCAGCACGTAGCCAGAGTTGCTGTAGCTCCACCGCAGCCCCACCGGGAACTCCAGTGGGAGTTTGTAGATGAACTCCGCGAACTCCTGCTCCGTGTAGTCCTTGCGCTCGTCGAGCAGCCCCTCCAGGTCCTTGATGCCAGACGTGTGCGTCAGCAGGTGGCGCACCGTGATGGGCTTCCACGTCGCGGGCGCATCCGGGAAGTACTTCGTCACGCTGTCGGACAACGACACGCGCCCCGCCTCCACCTGGAGCATCAGCGCCGTCGCGGTGAACATCTTCCCCACCGAACCTGACTGGAAGAGCGTGTCCGTCCCCACCGGGACCTGGTGCTCCAGGTTCGCGAAGCCATACCCCTTCGCCAGCACCACCCGGCCGTGGCTCACCACCCCCACGGCGAGCCCCGGCACGCCCAGCCGCTTCTGCTCCGCGCGCACGAACGCGTCGATGCGCTCGCGGAGCGAGTCACGGGCCTGAGCGGGACGGGCCACCAGCAGGCCCAACAGGAAGACGACAGCCAACGCGAGCGACATCAGGGAATGGCGCATGGGGATTTCCGACATCCGGCCCTGCATGGGCCAGTCGTGGCATCAAATCAGGAGTCCCCGGCCGCGCGAACGATGCACGCCCCGCGATATGAACAGCTCGCCATGCGCCGTGCGCCACCGATGGGCCCTCCCCCGCCTCCGTTCCGCTTCCGCCGACGCCTGCTGGCGGTGATGTTGCTCGCGGGCCTCATCCCGCTGGCGTTGCTGGGCGCTCTCGCCCAGGGCGTGCTGGAGCGCGTGCTCTCCATCTCCATCGCTCCCGTGGAGGGCGTGCTCGACAACGTCTCCGATGAGCTGACCCGCCGGGGACTGCCGCCGGATGCGCTCGACGAGGCCCGGTTGAACCTGGCGCAGGCGGAGCTGGCGCGGCGGGCCCTGGTGCGCCGCGTGCCCGTGTTCATCGCCGGGGTGGGCGCCATCGCCGCCGTCGTGCTGGCCGTGTCCGCCGTGCTCCTGGGCCGTGTCCTCACGCGCCCCATGGCCACGCTCCTGGAAGGCATGCGGGCCTACTCGCGAGGCGACCTGTCCGTCCGCCTCCCCGTCCCCGAACCCGCTCGCGACGAGCTCCAGTTCCTCCTGGGCCAGTTCAACCGCATGGGCCAGGAGCTGCTGGACCAGCGCGAGCACCTCAAGGCCGCCCAGCAGATCGCCGCGTGGCAGGACGTGGCGCGGGCGCTCGCCCACGAGCTGAAGAACCCCCTGACCGCAATGAGGCTGTCGCTCGCGCGTCTGTCTCCTCGGGATGCCGGAACCCCGCCAGACCCGACGCGCCTCGCCGAGGCGGTGGCGCTCCTCCAGGAGGAGGTGGACCTGCTCATGCGCATGACCCAGAGCTTCTCCACCTTCGCGCGCCTGCCGGCCCCCCGCTTCCAGGACGTCGCGCTGCGTCCGCTGCTCGCGGAGGTGTGCGCGCTGTACGAGGGCACTTCGCCAGTCCCCGTGGTGCTGGACCCTGGCGAAGAAGTGTCGCTGCGCGCGGACCCTGATGGACTGCGCCGCCTCTTCGGCAACCTGGTGAAGAACGCCACCGAGGCCTCTCCACCGAACGCCCCACCCGTCCACGTCGCGTTACACGAAGCAGCGGACGGCCGCGTGCATGTCACCGTGAGCGACGGAGGCAGCGGCGTCCCGAGCGTGTTGGAGGGCCCTGTCCTCACCCGAGGCTTGTTCAGCACCAAGCCCGGCGGTAGCGGGCTGGGCCTGCCCATCGCGCAGAAGATCGTCCACGAGCACGGTGGCACCTTGAGATTGGAGCCGGGCGCCCAGGGTGGAACCCGGGCCCAGGTGGTGCTGCCTTCCGATGCTTCCCAGGTGACCGCATGAAGACCGGAGCCCGCATCCTCATCGTCGACGACGACCCCGGCGTCCTGCGGGCCGTGCGTGGACTGCTGCAAGACGGAGGCTTCATCCCCGTGGAGGCCCGCTCCACGGCGGAGGCCGCGCGTCTGCTCGAAGCGCCGGACGCGCCCCCCGCGCTGATGCTGCTGGACCTGCGCATGCCGGGCGAGACAGGACTGGAGCTGCTGGCGCGCCTGCCGAAGCCGCTGCCCGTGCCCGTGGTGGTCCTGTCCGGCGAGGCATCTCCTTCCGAAGCCGTGCAGGCCCTGAAGCTGGGGGCCACGGACTTCGTGGAGAAGCCTCCGTCCCCCGAGCGGCTCCTCACGGCGCTGCACAACGCGCTGGCCCTGGGCGCGCTGCGCGAGGAGCGCGAACGCTTGCTGGACGCGCTGGCCCAGCCTGGGAACCTGGTGGGCGAGAGCCCGGCCATGGAGTCCCTACGCCAGCTCATCGCGCGCGTGGGCCCCAGTGACACGGCGGTGCTGATCACCGGCGAGACAGGCACCGGCAAGGAGCGCGTGGCGCAGGCGCTGCACAAGGCCTCCGGGCGCAAGGGCCGGCTGGTGGCGGTCAACTGCGCGGCCATTCCCTCGACGCTGCTGGAGAGCGAGCTGTTCGGCCACGAGCGCGGCGCCTTCTCCGGCGCGGTGGCGCGGCGCGCGGGCCGCTTCGAACAGGCGCAGGGCGGCACGCTGTTCCTGGATGAACTGGGGGACATGCCGCTGGAGCTCCAGGCCAAGCTGCTGCGCGTCCTGGAGACGCGTCAGGTGGAACGGCTGGGAGGCACGCTGCCGGTACCGGTGGACGTGCGCATCCTCGCGGCCACGCACCAGGACCTGGGCCGCGCGGTGAAGGAAGGCCGCTTCCGGCAGGACCTCTTCTTCCGGCTCAACGTGTTGCCACTGCACCTGCCACCGCTGCGCGAGCGCCCCGAGGACCTGCTGCCCCTCGCACGCGTCTTCGCCGCGGAGCTCGCGGGTCCCAAGACGCCGCTCATGCTCGCGCCGGGAGCGGAGGCCGCGCTGCGTGCCTACCCGTGGCCCGGCAACGTGCGCGAGTTGCGCAACGTCATCGAACGCCTGAACCTGCTCCGGGGTGACGGTCCGCTGGAGCTGGGACCGGACGCGGTGGCGGCTCCCACGGGCACCGCGCCCGCGCCGCGCACGACGCTGGGGGACAAGAGCTACCGCGAGCACGTGGAGGACTTCGAGCGGGACCTCATCCGCGCAGCGCTCCGCGAGGGCGAAAGCATCGCCGGGGCCGCGCGCATCCTCCAGGTGGACCGCGGCAACCTCTACCGGCGCATCAAGGCCCTGGGTCTGCCCGTCACCTCGTGACCCGCGATGTCACGGCCACAACCGCCCGATACATCCGGATGTGTCCATGACATCCGTCCGACTGCTCGCCCTCCGTCGTTCCGGGCACTTGCCGTGAGGCCCCGCCTGGAACGGAGCATGCTCCTGCCGCCTTCCATGAACCGTCTCGCACTGGCGCTCTGCTTCATCTCGCTCGCGGCCCTGGGCCAACCCTCACCGGATGCAGGCACCTCCGACGCATCCGTGGCCCTCTCCCCGTCCACCGCACCACCGGAAGGCGAAGCCGCCTCGGAGGACTGGAGCTACCCGACGTGCCCGGAGGGCTTCAACGAGGACGAGGGCGACCTCTCGGACTCCACGGTCCTCGGGGCCCTTCAGGTCGAGGTCGACGGCCGGGGACTCACGCCCACGGGCCTGGAGTTTCGCGGGCTCCAGCGGCTCACGGATGCACAGGTCCGCAAGCTCGTGGGTGCGCCTCCCGCGGAAGACTCGCGACCCCTGACGGCCACGCAAGTGCAGTCCCTGCTACATCGCCTGGCACGCACCGGCCTCTTCGCCCGCGTGGAGCCCCGCGTTCGCGTCAGTGACCAGGGTCCGGCCCTGCTCGAAGTGACGTTGCTGGAGAACCCCACGCTCACGTCAGTGGAGTTCGAAGGCCTTCAGGACCTCCGGCCCGACGAACTGTGGGAGGCGCTGTTCGAGCTGTCCTCCCCCGCCTCCGACGCGGACGATGCCGAGGACGAGGACGAGGTCACCACGCTGCGCGTCCACAAGCGCCACGGGACCCTGCGGGTCGTCAGCCCCTGCCCCGCGCCGCGCCCGCCCCGTCCGTGGCTGGCGCGACGGGAGGAGGGAGCGTTCCGCCCCGGCATCATGTTGGGAGGCCTGGACGCCGCGCTCGACCGGGTCCTCAAGACCCTTCGCGAGGACGACGGCTACCTGCTCGCGACGGTGTCCGCCACGCTGTCCCCCGAAGGCCGGCTGGTCGTGACCGTGGACGAAGGCCGGCTGGAGTCCGTGGAGGTGCGGGGCGTGGACGAGGCGATGGCCACGCGCGTGCGTGAAGCCCTGGGCCTGGAGCCCGGCGACGTCTTCCTCCGGAGTGATGCCCGCCGCGCCATGGAGCGCATGGAGTCGCGGCTGCCCTTCCTGCGAGCGGTGGACAGCGAGGACCTCCAGGACGAACGCACCCGCGTGCGCATCGTCGAGGAGCGCGAATCCGACGGCACGCGGCACTACCGCACGAAGGAGGAACCCCGTCGCAAGTCGCGGCGCCACGAGCGCGTGGAGTTCGAAGTGGGCTGGAGCCGGATGTTCGGAGAGGTCGACGCCGGGAGCGACGGCCTCACGCTGGAGGGGAAGAAGCTGATCGTCCATGTGCGCCCGCGTCCTCCGGACCTGGACGTGGACCTGTTGCCCGTGCACACGCAGGTGACGGGCTTCGCCCCGGGGCTCTCGGCGAGCCTGCGCTTCTTCGACTCGAGGGACCGCGTGCACACGACGCTGGAGGGAGCCTTCTTCATCCCCCTGCGGCTGGGCGGACAGCGCATCCCGGGCGATCCGGAAGGCACCAGCAGTCAGCGCCGCGTCAACCTGCTGGGCGGCGCCAAGGTGCAGCTGCCCGCGCTGGGCATCGAGGAACTCGGCGCGCAGGTGCATGACTTCATCGACACGCTGGACCGGTGGCGGTTGGGGGACTTCGACTCGTACTTCTACTCGTTCCTCATCAACCGGCCGGACCGGGACTACTTCCGCCGTCAGGGCTTCGCGGCCTTCGCCACCTGGCGCTGGGCGGAGTCGTGGCTCGCGGGCGTGGAGGTGCGCGGTGACACGGAGAGCTCGCTCCAGTCCTTCACGCCGCCGCTCAGCCTCTTCCGGAGCGACGACCCGCCGTTCCCGAACGCGCCGGTGAACGAGGGGCGCTTCCGCTCGGCGGTGGTGCGGCTGGAGTACAGCGGCACCGCGGAGCGTGGCACTCGCGTGGGCTCCCTCTTCCGCACGCCGGAGACGTCCCTCTTCGAGCGCCACAAGAACTGGAAGCTCGAGCCCGCGCTGCGCGGCTTCGTGACGCTGGAGGTGGGTGAAGGCCCGGGCGCGGGCGGCGCGGATGCGCGCTTCTGGAAGCTGGTGGGCGACGTCGCCATGGACGTGCCCATGAACTGGCACACGGGCCTGAGCCTGCGCCTGCGGGCCGCGGCGGGCCACGACCTGCCGCTCCAGAAGCAGGAGGCGCTGGGAGGTTGGACCGCGCTGCGAGGCTTCGGCTTCAAGGAGTTCCGGGGAGGCGACAGCTCGGTGCTCGCGAGCGCCGAGTACCGCTGGCACGGCCTGGGCATCTTCGCGGACCTGGGTGCGGTGCATGCCGCGAACGCGTGGTCAGACGCGCAGTTGGGCCTGGGCGGCAGCTTCCACTTCGGTGACGCCGTGCGCTTCGAGGCCGCATGGCGCATCGACGACAAGGCCCGGCTCACACCCGAAGCGCGCCTGCTGTTCAACCGGACCTTCTGAGACATGGGAAGGCACGCAACAGAGAGCAGGCATGGCGCGGCGCTCGTCGTCGCGGCGGGCCTGCTCGCGTCCGGAGCACACGCGGAAGAGGCGTCCGCGGCCTGCACCGCGACGCTCTCCGGCAAGCGCGTGATGGTCCGGCCGGAGGCACGCGCCTTCATCTCGCCGGAGCTGGACCGGTTGGTGCGGCTGGGGCTCGCGGGAAAGATAGAGGTGGAGCTGACGCTCTGGCGGCGCCGTTCCTTCTGGTTCGATGCACACCTGGACAGCGCGCGAGTGACGCAGGTGCTCGCGTTCACCCGCGACGGCTACCGGCTGGACGGGCGTGAGCTGACGGGAGGCGTGGGCACGCTGGAGTTGGAGCGCGTGGCCTGGACGCTGGATGCGAAGCCCGAAGCGGGCGAGCACTTCGTCGTGCAGGTGGAGGTGCGGCTCCAGGTCGTGACAGCCGCGAGCCTGGGCCGTATGGCGCGCTGGCTCACCCAAGGTGAGGCCTCGTCCTCCGGCACGCCAGTCCTGGGGAGCCTGCTGCGCACCGTGGCGGAAGACCTCGCGAGACAGGCCACCGGCCGCTGCGACGTGAGCCGCCAGCCCTGATGCGCCGTCAGCGGGTTGGACGGGATCGCAATCATCCAACAACCTGTTGGACAATTGTGTGGGCGAGGCAGCCGCATCCCCGCGTCCCGCAATCTGCCACCGCCTCTATTACCGAAGGCCCTGTCGTCACCCTCAACGACCTTCTGTGTCTAGCTGCTTCAATAGCGTGCTCAGTTGCTCCAAGGTGATGTGATGCGCCCCCGGGGCCATGCCCAATCGGTCTCCAAGGACGAAGGAGAATCCCTTCGCGTGACTCAGCCCCTGGCGCACATCGCTGACGTCTTCAAGTGACAGGGGAAGCGAAAACAGGACAGGAGTTTCCGAGGCAATCACATCAAGATCGTGAGCATCCAATTCACTCTCGTTCGACTCGCGGATGATGCGCCAGCCATCCTCAAGCGATGGGCAGATTTCCACCTGTGCCCATGCTGGCGGAGGCACTCCCGTATCCTCCAGGCGCGCCCGCACCCACGCAGGGTCATCATCCGCATCAGCCGCCACCCGCATGAGTGCCCACTCGACTCCCACCTGCGCGAGTGACTCGCGCCATCCCCTCGGCACCTCCGTCCCCCAGGGCACCTGCACCACACGGGCTCCCATCCGCCGTGCTGCTCGGGCATCCAGGGCCGCGGCATCCCCCAGCGGCTCCACGCACAACCTCGCCCGCTTGAGGCTCGCTGCGATCACAGGTACGTCGTCACCGCCAACAACCCGCCCTACCGTGTGCCCTCCCATCACCACACCAATGAGGTCTACGCCCAACAACTCAAGTTGCTCCGCTTCCTCAGGCGAGGCAACACCGTGCACATGAATAACCATCTTCCGTCTCATCTCTCTCCCCTGCCATCAGCGCCGAGTGCATCAAGAGCATTCTGCATCGCAGCATTCGCCGTGGCCGCTTGCAGCATCCATCCCTGGAGGCCGCCATCCACGAAGATGTTCTGGATGTTGGAGTTTTTGATCTGAATTTGCTTGGAGAGCCTCGAGCCTTTGGTTGACTGCGCGATCTTGACTTCATATCCCGCTTGGCGAAAGACCTCCGCGATCTGATCCGGCCCCTTCCCCCAGATTGATTCAGGATTGAGGAGGAGCCGCTCTACCCACTTCTTGGCAGCCGTTGCACTCTCGGCGATTGGCGCGCCCTTGCCCAACGCTCTGGCAACGTTCTGAAAAGCCTTGCTCTCCTTGACCGCCTTGGCGAACTTCTGCACCTGCGGCAGGGCCTTGATGAATTTCGATGCCTTGGATGCCTTCCCTATCCACTTGATGCCCTGAACAATGCCGCCCGAGCAGAAGAGCATCAGGGCTTCCATGAGCGCATAACCAATCACCCAGCCGCGAAAGTGCCAGCGGCGGAGCAGGTCGGTGGCGTTCCATTGCTCGTCGAAACGAACCACCCAGCCATCCACGAGCGCCTTCCAATCGAGCTTGCTCACATCGCGCCACAGCGCGGAGGCGTCTGAAAGCAGGCTCCCAGTGAATAGGCTGGCAAGGATGTCCCAGAACATCACAGCTAGGTCCTTGAACCCGACCAGGACGTCCCACAATGACTCAAGCGCGCCGTGGATGACCCCTGCAATGAAGGCAGCGGTGCCAATGCTGAAGTCGGCGACCGCGTCGGCTACCCCCCTCGCTGTCTTCCACGCGTCGTAGGCGAATGACTCGGACGAGACGCTTCCGCGAAGCGATTTCAAGTAGGCGAGGCTGGGGATCCAAATCATCCGGCCCTCGACCACGCTCGTGGCATCCCAACCCGCCTCTGGCTCTTCCTTGTAGATGCCTCGCTGCCTGGAGCCCTGGTTGGCGTAGACAAGACCTTCCACGTAATAACGATGGTCGCTTCCCCACTGAGCCTTCCCACCGTAGTACTTGTGCGAAATCGAGAGCGCCGACTCGCCGTGCTGAACCCAATGGAGCCGTGCATGGGGATCGGGCAAGTGGGTGTCGAGGTGCGAGGCGACACAGTAGCCGAAGTCACCATCATCGGTCGTGACAAAGAGCCACCCGTTGTCATGCGAGTCGACGAAGACGCGAGTATTGAAACTCAAGCGCCTCAAAACGCGCGCATGGGGCGAGGGCTTCTCGCGCAGATTGACTCCCTCTGGCTTATAGGCAATCCCGAACCGGAGAATTGTTTGCCCTTGGGAGAGAGGGCCTTCATCCGAGACATGGGCAGCACCTCCGAAACCGATCCCTGAGGTGACTTGCGTCTTGTTTTCGATGACCGTCAAACGACCCGAGAGGAGTGCTTCGGACACGCGGCGCTTGATGAGCTTGTCATCAGGCGGCGCCTGCAAGTACGAGGTCCCTTGCAACCGCCCCTCCTCCAAGCAGTCGTAGATTTCCCCGAGACTTTGCTTGTTCAAGCGGAGCCAATGTTCGAGCGCTGCGCATGCCTGGAGGGGAGAGACCCGCCGGCGGGTGCCCCGCGCCACCTCATTCTTGGCCCAGACGACGAGATAGGCATAGTCCGAGGATGGTCCAGACAGTATCCACTGGTTTGAGATCACTCCTCCATCGGCAATGGTGGAGGCAGGATAGCCGATCACATCTCCTTGCCGCAGGGCGCCCCCTGCGTCGCCGCATGCCTGGCATCGTGGCCAACCGCGTAAGTTCTTTCTCGTTGAGCACATCCAGTGCCGAGGTCTCATAGGACCGCAGTCGCCCTATCTCAACTGGGTTGAGAACTCCTCTGGCGTCGGCACCTCGGCAGACTCAGTGACGACATCGCGGCCGCCAACAGGCTGCCCGACGTGCGCCAACCGACCAGGTCCTGGAACGCGGGCGGAGGATGCAGAAGGAGAAGCACGAGCACGGCCGCTCGTAGGCCGAACCTGGTAACTGTTCGATAGCGCGCCATGCCCACGACAAGGGCTTAGGGACAGACACTGGAGTGGAAGTAATGCCTCCTCAGCCCCGCCGAGCCATCAGCGCCACCAGCGCGATGCGCTCCACACCCGCGTACGGCGCCTTCTCCAGCTCCTCGCCGAACACGTCCGGATCCAGTTCCTCGTAGCGAACCTCCGCGAGCGGCGCTTCCCGCCACACCGGCTCCAGCGCGGTGCGCAGCAGGTCCTCGCCGTCCACCACCGGCGCGCCCGTGTAGAGCACCAGCGTGCCGCCCGGCTCCAGGCGCTCCACGCTTTCACGCACGATGCGCACGGACAGCTCCGTGCCATGCGTGCCGCCGCCATCCCGGTACGTGCGCTTGTCCGTGTCCGCCAGGTACGGAGGATTCGCCATGATCAAGTCAAACCGGCCGGACACGTCCCGCAGCAGGTCCGAGTGCACCACCTGGACCCCGTGCGCGCCGTTCAGCCTCGCGTTCACCCGCGAGTACTCCAGCGCCAACGGGTTCAGGTCCGCGAGCACCACCTCCGCGCTCCTCGCGGCCACCGACAGGCCACCGGCTCCAGAGCCGCACCCCAGGTCCACCACGCGCCGGAAACTGCCCGGCACCCGCTGGAGCAACGCGCAGAACCGGTAGGTGTCCGGTCCGAAGAACACCGCGTCCTGCTCCGACGTGGGCCACGCGGAATGGACATACAGCCCCGCTCCCAGGCAGGAGAACCGCACCCGGCTCCGGTGCGTCCCGTCCTTGCAGTCCACCAGCGCGCCCGCCTCCTCCAGCAGCGCCACCATCCGAGGCTCCAGCACGCCCGGCCCGAAGGGACGGCTCCACCCGAACACGTCCCGGACCGAATGGGCCTGCTTCGCCCCCGGCCGCGCGTTCACCCGCCGGTGCGTCTCCGGAGTCACCGTCGTGAAGGAATACCCCCTGGCGCGCAGGACCTCTCCCAGCGCCACCAGCGCGGCCTCCCTCACCTCCATGCCCCCGGACCCATTGCCACCGTCCACGTCGCGCCCTTTCGAAGGGTTTCCCCCTCAACCTGGGACCGGCCCTCCAGGGCGACAAGGCACCTTCCGCCAGGGCCGCCCGCCAGCACGGGCCTTGGGGCTCAGCGGCCAGCAGGCGGGGGAGCGTCCAGCAGGCCGTGGAGGCCCGGCGCGTCCACCACGAACTGCAGGAAGTTGCGCACGATGCGCCCCGTGGCGCCCCAGATGACGTGCTCACCGTGCGTGTAGAAGTGCACGTCGTGTTCAATCCCCTCCCACATGTGCCGCTCCACCCGGAGGATGGCGGGGTCCAGCAGGCGCTCCAGCGGCACCTCCAGCACCAGGTCCACCTCCACCGGATTGGGCACGTACTTCCCGTCCCCCGGGATGACACCCACGTAGGGACGGATGCGGTAGGCGGACGTGGTGGGCGTCTCGTCCAGCAGGCCCAGCACACGCACGTGGGCGCGCGGGATGCCCAGCTCTTCCTCCGTCTCGCGCAGCGCGGTCTCCAGCGGGGTGACGTCCCGCGCCTCCTGGCCGCCGCCCGGGAACGCGTACTGCCCCGCGTGCGTGCGCAGGGTGGCGGGCCGCCGGGTGAAGACCATGTGCGGCACGCCGTCCCGCTCGAAGAGGGGCACCAGCACCGCGGCCTCTCGCAGCGCCCTGCCCTTCCACTCGAACGTCCGCGCCGGCCTCGCCGTCAGCCGCGTCTCCAGCGCATCGAACAGGGCCTGCACGCGCACGACCTCCCCCTTCCTCAGTCCGTGATCTGCTTCTCCACCGGCGGCTTCGTCGGAGCATCCGGCGTCGACAGGTTCTCCACGCCGGACATCGGCTTGAGGATGTTCGCCTGCAACAGCCCCAGCAGCACCAGCCCCAGCGCGATGCGGTACACCACGAACACCAAGGTGGTGCGCCGCTTCAGGAAGCTCAACAGCCACGCGATGGCCGCCATGCCCGACAGGAAGGCCACCAGCGTCCCCACCACCAGGGCCACCGTCGACGGGCGCTGCGTGGCCTCCAAGAGGTGCTTCAATTCGAAGATGCCCGCCAGCGTCGTCGCCGGAATGGACAACAGGAACGAGTAGCGCGCCGCGTCCTCGCGCTTGAGCCCCAGCGACAGGCCGCCCGTGAGCGTCGTGCCGGACCGGGACGAACCCGGCACCAGCGCCAGCGCCTGCCACAGGCCAATGAGGATGCCGTCCTTCCAAGTCATGTCCGCCACGGTGCGCTGGTGCGACGCGCGCTTCTCCACGACGAACAGCACCACCGCCAGCACGATGAGGCTGCCCGCGATGACGTAGAGCGAACGGAACTGCGTCTCGATGAGCTTCTTGAACGCCAGCCCGCAGATGCCGATGGGCAGCGTGCCCACGCCCACGAACCACGCGAGCCGCGCCTCCAGCGTGCCGAACGGGTCCCGCTTCACCAGCCCCACGACGAACGCCTTCACCAGCGCGACGATGTCCTTGCGGAAGTAGATGAGCACCGCGGCCACCGTGCCCAACTGGATGATGGCCGAGTACGCCGCACCTGGATCCGGCCAGCCGAACAACTCCGGCGCGATGCGCAGGTGCGCGGTGGAGCTGATGGGCAGGAACTCCGTGAGACCCTGGACCAGACCCAGGACGATGGCTTCGAGCAGGCTCATAGGGGACGTGGCCGCCAGGGATATGCCCTGCCCTCCTGCCCCGCAAGCGCGAAGGTTCCCCACACCGGGGCCCAGGTCCGCCACCCGACCGTCCGGTCTGGGGAACCCGGGTAGGCTGGACCCCGCCATGCCC
>NZ_RAWN01000113.1:0-31603 GCF_003668895.1 Corallococcus sp. AB045 | reverse complement strand
AGTGGAGCGAGCCCGTCGCCGAGGAAGAGGTCTCCCTCACCGACATCACCGCCCCCACCCCGTCCGCCGGCTGGGAAGAGCCCGCCGTGGACGTGGACGCGGAGCTCGACGCCACGCCCGCCCTCGACGTCGAGGAGGTGGACTCCGAGCCCGTGGCCGACATCGAGCTCGTCGAGGAGCTCCCCGCCCTGCCTGTCGCGGCCATCCCTCCGCCGCCCGCGCCGGCCCTGTCACTCTCCGCCGCGCCCTCCCTGCCCGTGGCCCGGCTGACACCCGCCAGCCCGACACTCAAGAGCCCGGCGCCCGTGGCCCCCTCGGCACCGGCCGTCGCCGCGTCCGCCAACCACCTGCGCCCCACGGACGACACGCTCTTCGAAGTGCCGGGGCCCGGCTTCACGTCCGCCGCCAGCTCCTTCGTGGAAGGCGAACACCGCGTCATCATCCACACCGTCGAAGGACAGGTGAAGCGCGGCACCATCCGCGACGCGGACCTCCTGGAGGACACCATCTCCCTGGAGCAGCAGAGCGGCTTCGCCCCGGAGCGCATCCCCGGCAAGCGCGTGAAGGCCATCTTCTTCATGCTCGCCGCGGGCGCGCGTCAGCCGCAGGCGGAGGGCTCGAAGATCCGCGTCACCTTCAACGACGGCCGCCAGGTGGCCGGCTTCTCCCAGGACTTCAAGGGCCCCACCCCGGGCTTCTTCGTCATCCCCGCCGACACCCGCACCAACACCGCGCGCATCTTCATCTACCGCGCCAGCGTGCAGGCCGTCGCCGAGGGCTGAAGCGTCACACCCGGGGGCGGCGCGGCCCGCCCCCACCGCGCATGAAAAGAGGGGCCCCGGTCACCCGAGGCCCCTCTCTTCATTTCAAGGCTGGGACGACGACTACTTCTTGTCGGTGGCCGTCGGGGCCGCCGCGTCCGGCTTCTTCGTGGTCTCCAGGTCCAGGGTGATGGTCACCTCGTCACCCACCGCCACGCCGCCGGCCTCCAGCGCCTTGTTCCAGGTCAGGCCGAAGTCGCTGCGCTTGATCTTCGTGGTCGCCACGGCGCCACGGCGCACGTTGCCCCACGCGTCCTTCGTCTCCGCCGTCGGGCCTTCCACGGCCAGCGTCACCGGCTTGGTCACGCCGTGCATCGTCAGGTCGCCCGTGACGTTCAGCTTGTCCTTGCCGGCCTTCGCCACCTTCGTGGACTTGAAGGTGATGGTGGGGAACTTCGCCGTGTCGAAGAAGTCCGGGCTCTTCAGGTGCTCGTCGCGCTTGGGCTCGTTGGTGTTGATGGTGGTCGCGTCGAGGGTCGCCTCGATGGTGGACTTGGTGATGTCCTTGTCATCCAGGTTGACGTTGCCCTTCACGTTGCTGAACGTGCCACGCACGTTGGACACCATCATGTGCTTCACGGCGAACTGCGCGCTGGAGTGCGACGAGTCGATCTCCCACGCGGACGCGAAGGCAAACGACGGGGCGGCGACGGCGAGCAGCGTGATGGCGGACTTGAGCGACATCTTCATGGTGTGAACTCCTTGAGGTTGCGGACTGCGAGGTTCAGGCGCGCAGCGCGAAGCTGCGCATGGACAAGGTTCCGTGATGGAAGCCCTCGAACACCGGGGTGATGCGGTCCTCGGGGAGGGCGGCTCCGAGGACGAAATACATGGGCAACCAATGCTCGGCAGATGGATGCGCGACCCGCGCATTCGGTGCATCCATCCATGACTGAAGCCCAAGGAAGTCACGTGCGGCAAGTTTTCCGGCGACCCACGCGTCGAACTCGGCGGCCCATGGTTCGACGGACGCCAGCTTGGATCTGAAATTCACCCGGCGCAGGTTGTGCACCACCCCGCCGCTGCCCATGAGCAGCACGCCCTCCGAGCGCAAAGGACGCAGCGCCTCGCCCATGCGCGCCACCTGCGCGGGCGTCGCGTCCGCCGGCAGCGCCACCTGCAACACGGGCACGCGCGCCTCCGGGAACGCATGCCGCAGGGGCACCCAGACGCCGTGGTCCAGACCGCGCTCGCCGTCCGCCACCGCGGGCACACCCGCGGAGGACAGCCGCGCCACCACGTCTTCGGCCAGCGAAGGAGCGCCGGGCGGCGCGTAACGCAGCCGGTACATCTCCTCCGGGAAGCCGTAGAAGTCGTAGACGAGCGGCGGAGCGGCCATCGCCGTGACATGCACGCGCGCGTCCGTCTCCCAGTGCGCCGACACCACCACCAGCGCCTTCACCGCGCCCACGCCGTCACCAAAGCGCTTGAGCGCCTGGGGATATTCGTCCGCGTCCAGCGCCGTCATGGGCGAGCCGTGCGACACGAACAGCGCCGGCGCCACCTGCCGGGCGACCGAGGGACCGGGCCCCATCACTCCCGCCACCCCGGCGGCCGCCACACCCTGCAGCACCTCGCGTCTGTCCACCCCGGTTGGCATCGTGGCGGCTTGTACTGCAACCCCAGGACCAACGCAGCGGACGTGGCAACCACTGATAATTGCTCGACATCTCATTCCAGCACTGTGAAACGACTCTCAGATTGATAGAGAAGCACCTCAGACTGAGACACCTGGGAGAGACGTCGTGACGGGTCTGGAAGGTTTGGACTTGAAGGAGCTCCTGGCGTTCGAGCCGAAGGGCGGAGTCATCCGCTTCGCCGGGCAGCGGGCGCTGTTGATGGACCCGGTGACGCTGGGGCTCTTGCGCAAGGAGCTCATCGGGATGCTGGGGATGACAGCCGCGCGCGGCATCTTCACGCGGCTGGGCTACGCGCACGGCTGGCGCACGGCGGAGGCGATGAAGACCGCGGTGCCGTGGAAGGATGAAGCGGAGTGGCGCCGCTCGGGCGGTCGGCTGCACACGCTGATGGGCCAGGTGCGCGTGGAGCGCATCGAGCGCACGGCCCAGGACGGCCCGGAGCCCTTCGCGGAAGCGCAGTGGAGCGACTCCTATGAGGCCGAGCAGCACCTGCTCCACCTGGGCCAGGCGGAGGAGCCCGTGTGCTGGAGCCTCACCGGCTTCGCGTCCGGCTACCTGAGCTACTGCAACGGCAAGCCCATCTACTGCGCGGAGCTCAAGTGCGTGGGCAAGGGCGACGCGTTCTGCCACATCGTGGGCCGCCCGGAGGCGGAGTGGAGCACCGAGTGCACGGAGTTCCTGCGCTTCTATGAAACGCAGTGCATGGAGGGCGTGCTCGGACAGGTGACGGAGGCGCTGCGGCAGGCGGAGCGCAAGCTGCGCGCGAAGCGCCAGTCGCTGGCGCGCGTGTCCGGCGTGACGGAGGACCCCACCGGCATGGTGGCCCGCTCGGAGGCCATGCAGCGCGTGCTCAACCTGGCGCGCAGGTCCGCCAAGGTGGACACCACGGTGCTCGTCACCGGCGAGAGCGGCGTGGGCAAGGAGCGCATCGCCCGGCTCATCCACGACGAGTCCGGCCGCTCGCACAAGGCCTTCATCGCCGTGAACTGCGCCGCGGTGACGGAGAGCCTCCTGGAGAGCGAGCTGTTCGGCCACGCGAAGGGCGCCTTCACCGGCGCCACGCACGACCGGCCCGGCCTCTTCGAGGCGGCGCACGGCGGCACCCTCTTCCTGGATGAAGTGGGCGAAGTGCCCCCCGCCATGCAGGCGAAGCTGCTGCGCGCCCTCCAGGAGCGCGAGGTGCGCCGCGTGGGAGAGAACACCAGCCGCAAGGTGGACGTGCGCGTGGTGGCCGCCACCAACCGCGAGCTGTCCGAGGAGGTCCGCCTGGGCCGCTTCCGCCAGGACCTCTTCTACCGTCTGCGCGTCATCGAGCTGCGCATCCCGCCCCTGCGCGAGCGCCGCGAGGACATCCTCCCCCTGGCGCGGCTGCTGCTGGCGGAGACCGGCGAGCGGCTGGGCCGCCGCGTGAATGGCCTGTCCCCGGACGCGGCGGATCAACTGCTGCGCTACCCCTGGCCGGGCAACGTGCGCGAGCTGGGCAACGCCGTCGAGCGCGCGGTGGCGCTGTGCGAAGGCCCACGCCTGGAGCGCGACGACCTGCCGGAAGAGGTGCGCGCCGCGCCACCCAGCCTGGTCCCCACCGGCAACCCGCGCCGGCTGGAGGACATGGAGAAGGAGTACATCCTCGCGGTGCTGGCGCAGAACGGGGGCAACCGCTCACGCACCGCGGAGCAGTTGGACATCGGCGTGGCCACGCTCTACCGGAAGCTCAAGCAGTACGGCCACCCGGAGGCCGCGCACTAAAAGGCGCGCGGCCGTCCGTGCCGTCAGTTGAGGTACTGGTCGCGGTCCGGCGGGCGGTTGCGGTCCACCACGCGCAGGTGCTTGGAGCGGTCGCGCAGCTGCCGCTGCAGGCGCCAGTGCTGCAACTGGAGCATCAGCCGCTTGGGGCTCGCGCCGCGCACGTACACGAACACCAGCACCAGGCCGAAAATCTCCGGCGCCACCGCGCGCCAGGAGCCCGCGGTCAGCATGTTCAGCACCGTGAAGCCCGCGCCAATGGCCGCGAACCAGTTGCCCGTCAGCGGGATGCCCCAGAAGTTCGTCTGCCCCTTGCCGATGACGAGCCCGTAGGCCACCCACATCACCGCCGTCATCACGGAGCCGCCCGCGTAGACGCTCATGGGCATCACCAGGGCCAGCGCCGTGGTGATGAGGCCCGCCACCACCGGGATGCCCACCGCCACCAGCAACAGCCGCTTGCCGCCCCAGGTGGACTCCAGGAAGCCACCGATGGACCAGATGATGAGGCCGCCGAAGAGGATGCCCAGCGGGCCCGTGGCCACGAAGGCGTAGGTGACCAGCTCCCAGACGCGGAAGCGCAGAATCACGTCCGCCGGATTGAGCAGCAGCAACGCCCCCTGCCCTCGCGACGTCGCCAGGAACAGGGCGGAGATGCCCACGAACGCTATCGCCAGTTTGGCGGCCATCGAATCCAGGCTCGGGAACATGTCGCCGAAACCGCCGCCGCCTCGATTGAAGCCCCGCATGGGTCGCATAGAGGCCCAAAGGTGGTGGAAGCCCGCCCGGTCCGCAACCCCAAATCCAGAAACGATGAAGGGCGCCCCGCCCTGGTGTCACCAGGGAGAAGCGCCCTCGCATCCCACGCCTTCGCTGTACCTGCCGGGGCTTACGCCTTGTGGCGGTAGAAGAGCGTGATGGTCAGACAGTGAAACTCCTTGTCCGAGGACTGCGTGACGATCTTGTCCACGATCTCCACGGCGGAGTTCTCCTTCAGCCACTTGGTGATGTTCTCACCCATGTTCTCGCGATCGCGCGCGAGCGTGGTGGAGAACACCTTGACTCCCGTGAAGCTGATAACGGCCATTCCACCCTCGTGTCACCAGAGATTACAAATGTTTACCCCGAGTCGGGGGCGCCATCAAGAAACGGGCCCGACAATCCGGCCCGGGAGCCGCCTCCCGCCCCTTGGGGAGTCCACCTGGGAGCGGGGCCCACCCATCGTCCACCCGCCGACAGTGCGGCGGAAGGGGTGGGCGCATGCCCCCGGCTTGTTCAGCGACCGGCGGCGGCGCGCCGGGCCTGACAGGTGACTTCATCCTTGCAGGCGGGACCGATGCCCTCCGGGTGGGCCGTCAGGGGCGTCTTGTCGCTCTCCTCCACACCGCACACCACGCAGCGGCGCTTGCGGTTGCGGCGCTCGGCCCGGCGCTGCTCGGCGATGGCCTTGGCCCGCTCGCGGGCCGTCTTCGCGTCCACCTCGTTGCTCATCTCACCACGTCCCGTCCGGATGTCGTCTGCCCCGTACCCCGTCGCCACGGCGCGCGCCTACAGCGCCTCGACCAGTACGGCGATGCCCTGGCCGCCACCGATGCAGGCGGACCCGATACCATAGCGGGCGCCCCGGCGCTTCAGCTCGTACGCCAGCGTCATGGTGATGCGGGCCCCGGAGGCGCCCAGCGGGTGGCCCACGGCGATGGCGCCGCCGTTGACGTTGGTGGCGTCGCGTGGCAGGCCCAGGTCCTTCTCCACCGCCAGGTACTGGGGCGCGAAGGCCTCGTTGACCTCGAAGAGGTCCACGTCCGTGAGCTTCGCGTCCGCGCGCTTGAGCAGGTTGCGGATGGCCGGCGCCGGGCCAATGCCCATGATGCGCGGGTCGCAGCCGGCGATGCCCCAGTTGACGAGCCGCGCCACGGGCTTGAGGCCGTGCTTCTCCACGAAGCTGCGCGTGGCCATGACCATGGAGCCCGCGCCGTCGCAGATGCCGCTGGCCGCGCCCGCGTGCACCACGCCGTCCTTCTTGAACACCTTGGGCAGCTTGCGCAGCCCCTCCACCGTGGTCTCCGGACGGTTGTGCTCGTCCTTCGAAACCACCGTGTCGCCCTTCTTGCCCTTGAGCGTCACCGGCGCGATTTCATCCGCCAGCCGGCCCGCCTCCTGCGCCGCGGCGAAGCGCTTCTGGGTGAGCACCGCGTACTGGTCCACGTCGTCCTGCGTGAGGCCGTAGTCCACCGCCAGCTGCTCGGCGGTGAGCGCCATGGCCTGGCCGGTGTAGCTGTCCGTGAGCGCCGTCCAGAGCATGTCCTCCAGGCCGCCCTTGCCCAGGGGGATGCCCCAGCGCGCGCCGCGGATGACGTGGGGCGCCTGGCTCATGGACTCCGTGCCGCCCGCGAGGACGGCCTCCGCGCCGCCCGTCAGCATCATCTCCGCGGCCGTGACGAAGGCCTGGAAGCCGGAGCCGCACAGCCGGTTGACGCCCAGCGCGGGCACCGGCACCGGCACGCCCGTGCGCAAGCCCACATGGCGCGGCAGGTAGATGGCGTCCGAGCTCGTCTGGACGACGTTGCCGTAGACCACATGCTCAATCTGCTCCGGGGAGACGCCCGCCTGGGCCAGGGCCGCCTTCGCGGACTCCACGGCCAGGTCGGTGGCGCTCAGGTCCTTGAGGCTTCCGCCGTAGGTACCGAACGGGGTGCGCTTGCCGGACAGGAAGTAGATTTCCTCGTTCTTGGACACGCTCTTCATGGTGCTCGTCTCCCTACTCTTCCGGGGCGCGCGGTGCACGCACGACGTGACGCGGAATAGCGTCCAGGGGGCCGTCAGCCCGCGCGCCGTCCCAGGAAGGCGCTGGCGACGATGGCAAGCGCGATGGCCGTCCACAACAGGCCCTGGAGGTTCTGGCGGCGGATTTCCTTGCGCCCCAGGCCCAGGTACCAGGCCCTGGCCGCCTGGACCCGCCCCTCCCAGGTGAAGCCCTCCGGCCCCGCCGGTTCCAACCCCTCGAGTCGTCGCACATGCGCGCGCAACAGGCGCTCCGGTGCTGCGTCCTCCAACGACCCGGAGCGGTAGCCGGGCACGTCCAGCGCGGGGCGGCGGTAGCTGGCCGTCACCACGAAGCCCCCGGAAGCCAGGGGGGTGAGCAGGTAGAGCCGGGGCAACAGGTCGCTGCCCTCGTGGAGGGTGGCGAAGACGCGCTCGCCCGGGTGCGCCCAGTCGTAGGAGCGGGTGGCCTGCTGGAGGAGCGGCTTCTCCTCGTGGCTGCCCAGGGGCGTGAAGCCCAGCGCCTGGAGCTGTCCCGCCAGGGGGCTCAAGGACTCCGGCAGGTCCATCTGGTCCGCGGGGGCCTCCGGCTCCACCCGGACGGTGTGGGGGAAGAGGTAGAGCAGCGCGCGCCAGAAGTTGAGGAACAGGAGCACGCCGGCCAGCACCAGCCCGGCGACGGCCACTCCCAGCTGCCCGAGCACGTTCACGGGCGGGGCTTTCCGCCCTGGCGCCGGTCCGCGGTGGCGGGCAGGTGCTGCCACTTCGCCAGGTCCGCGGGGGTGAGCGGGTCGCGGCCCTCCAGGAAGCGCTCCAGGTGGCCCAGCGAGTCCACGCCCCAGAACATCTCGTCGTCCACCAGCACGGACGGCACGCCGAAGGCGCCCTGGGCGAGCGCGGCCTCCGTGTTCTTGCGCAGGCGGTCCTTCACCTCCGGCAGCTGGGCCCGCTCGAGCAGCGCCCGCGCGTCGAAGCCCGCGTCCGTCAGCACCGCGCCCACCTGCTCCGGCGTCTCGATGCCCCGGCCCTGGCCCCACGCGGCCGAGTAGAGCGCGGTGGTGAGCCGCGTGCGCTCCGCCACGTCCTCCACCGCCGCCGTCACGCGCAGGGACAACAGCGGGTTGAACGGGTGCGAGGGCGGCAGGGTGAACGGCGCGCCCTGCTCGTGCGCGATGCGGAACGTCTGCTTGAAGACGTAGACGCGCTTGGCGGGAATCTCCGCCGGGCCAATGGAGCCCACGGCATTGAGCAGCCCCGCGAGCAGCACCGGCACGGGCTCCAGCACCCGGCCGTGACGCTCCGCGATGGCGGGCATGCGCAGCCAGGCGAGGTAGGCGTACGGGGACAGGTAGTCCAGGCAGAAGCGCAGGGGGGAGGGGGCCATGGGCCCATCCTAAGCACGACCCGGCCGTCAGGCGCTCTGCTTCACGTCCTCGTGCTGGCGCGACAGCGGGCCGCGCAGCGACTGGGCAAGCTGTTGCAGATGCGTGGCCCGGGCGGTGGTGAAGGCCCGCTCGGCGATCTCCAGCTCCCGCATCGCCTCTCCCGGCGTGCCGTGCCGCTCCGCGTGCTGCATGTACACGAGGCCCATCTGGAGCACGTTGCCGGTGGACTCCGCCAGCAGGCGCGCGTGGCGCAGGTGCGCGTCCCCCTCCTCCTGGGACACCAGCGGCGCCAGGGCGCGGCGGGCCAGGATTTCGTCCCAGGGGTTGGCGAAGCGCGGGTCCAGGGCGCGCTCCAGCGCGGCCTCGGCGGCGGCGAGCGCGGCGGGCAGCCGGCCCTGTTCCCGCTCGAAGCGCGACTGGTACACGCGCACCAGCGTCTCCATGCGCAGGCCGCCCTTCCGCGCGGACTCCAGGGCGCGGGGCAGCGACTCGCGCGCGGCGGCCGCGTCCTCGAAGAGCACGTCGCGGCACGCCTGGTACACCTGCACGTGCGCGCGCAGCCAGCGGTCCCCGGGCAGCACGCGCGAGAGCGCCTCGCCGCGCGACACCACCGCGGCGACGAGCTCGTGCTCGCCGCGCTCCAGGTAGTACGGCGGCGTGAAGAGGGCCAGGTTGCGCTCCATCAACCGGGGGCTGCCCAGCCGCCGCACGAGCTCCGTCTTCTGCGCGAGCGCGGACGCGAACGCGGCGCCGTCGCCGGTGAAGGCCGCGCGCGCCACCTGCGCGAAGAGGTGGTAGGCGCGCACGTCGGTGAAGCCCTGCGCTTCCGCCAGGTGCAGCCCGTCCTTCAGCAGCGCTTCGTCCAGCGGCTCGCCGCGCAGGGCCAGGTTCACGTTGAGCAGGTAGCCGCCCATGCCCAGCGCCCACGCCAGCCGCCGGGGCGGACGCCCCACCGCGTCGCGGAACTCGCGCAGCCGCTGCACCTGCTTGCGCTGCTCGGCCACCCCGCCCGCCCAGTGGCCGGTGTACGCGCACAGCGTCGAGCGCGCCACGGACAGCCCCGCCCGGTACGGCGAGTCCTCAGGGTGCTCGGCGGCCACGCCCTCGATGAGCGCCTCCAGCTCATCCGTGCGCCCCAGGATGGCCAGCGCCATGCCCTGGAGGATTTGCAGCTCGGAGCGCTTCCAGAAGACGTCCACCGGCGTCATCCGCCCGTCCGCCGACACCTCGCGGAAGAGCGGGATGAGCAGCTCCTCGCGCTCCGCGGGCGTGGCCACGCGCGCGGACTCCAGCCGGGAGAGCGCCTCGCGCCGTCCAGCCTCCACGTCCACCGTGGCCGCCCAGTGCGCGAAGAGCCGCTCCGCGTACGCCACCGACGTCGGCGGATCACTGGAGTAGCCCACCTCCACCAGCGACACCCACGTGCGCAAGAGCTGCTCCGAGCGGCCCGGGAAGTCCGGCGCGGACTCCAGGAGCCCCGCCGCTTCCTTCAAGAGCAGCGTGGCCTCCAGCAGCGCCTCCGCCTCGATGGCGGCATGGCCTGCCTCCAGCAGCGGCTGGATGGCCTCCGCGGGCGCGTCCGAGCGCGCGAAGTGCCAGCCCACCGCGCGCACCACACCCGAGCGCCCCGCGGGCAGCGCCTGGAGCACCCGCGCCACCTGACCGTGGTACGCCCGGCGCTCCGCCTCCGGCGTGCTGTCGTAGACGGCCTGGTGCACGGTGTCGTGCGTGAAGACGTAGCGGCCTTCGACATCCTGGAGGAACTGCCGCTCCACGATGCCGTCCAGCACGGCGAACAGCTCCGCCTCCGGCAGGCCGGACAGCGCGCGCAAGAGCGGCAGGTCCAGCATCCGGCCCGCGGGCGCCAGCTTGCGCAGCAGCGACACCTGCTCCGGCGGCGCGCTGGCCAGACGCACCAGCACCGCCTCCTGGATGCTCGCGGGGAGCCGTCGCGTGCCCAGTCCGTCTTCCGCCTCCCACCGTCCACCCACGCGCCGCAGCGCGCCCGCCTCCACCAGCATGCGCAGGCATTCCGTGGCGAAGAAGGCGTTGCCTCCGGTCGTCTCGTGCAGCCGCTGCACGAAGCCCTCCGGCACGTCCAATCCCGGCAGCACCAGCCCCACCAGCTTGGCCACGTGCTCGGCGGACAGGGGCTCCAGGTCCATGCGGGACGTGAGCTTCTCGTCCACCGTCTGGAACGCGAGGCTCAGGCGCGACAGCTCCTGCGAGCGGAACGTGCCCACCACCACGCCGCGCGTGCCGTGCAGCGCGCGGATGAGGACGTTGAGCGCCTCCAGCGACGCGCTGTCCGCCCACTGCAGGTCCTCGAAGCACAGCACGAAGGACTGCCGCCCGCCGAGCGTGTGGGTCCACTCCGTCAGCGCCTCGAAGAAGGCGGCCTTCTCCTCGGAGCCGTCGCGCGGCAGCTGATCGTCCTGGTCGCCCTCCAGCACCTCCGGCGACAAGAGGCGCGCGAGCGGGGCCTTCACCCGCTCCATCAAGTCCGAGGGCGTCTGCGGCACCAGGCAGCGCAGGGCCTGCGCCACCGGCGCCAGCGGGGACAGCCCCTCCGCGCGGCACTGGCCCCGGCCGAAGGGCAGCTCCGCCAGCTTCGCCTGGAGCTCGAACTCCTGGAGCAGCCGCGTCTTGCCCACGCCCGCGGGGCCGCCCACCAGCATCGCGCGCGACTGACCCCAGTCCGCCTCCGCCAGGCCGTTCATCAGCCCTTCCAGCTCCGCCTCGCGCCCCACCACCTCCGGCACGTGCAGGTAGCTGGCGCGCGCGGACAGCGGCTCCTCGGGGACGGGCTCGCCGCTGGCGTGGCAGAGCGCCTCCAAGAGCTCACCCGCGTCCTGGAAGCGCTCGCGCGGGTCCTTCGCCATCAAGAGGAGGATGATCTCCTCCAGCTGCGGATCCACCGGGCAGAGCGTGGAGGGGCGCGGCGGCGGGCGCGTCAGGTGATCCGCGAGCAGCACCGCGGGGCTATTGCGCTTGAAGGGCAGCTTGCGGGTGGCCAGGTACCAGGCCATCACGCCCAGCGAGTACAGGTCCGCGCGCCCGTCGATGCTCGCGCCGCGCTGCCACTCCGGCGCCAGGTACTCCAGCGTGCCCTTCAGCTTGCCGGGGCTGGGCGTGCCCAGCTGGTGCATCACGCCGAAGTCCATCAGCTTCACCGCGCCGGACTCGGTGATGCGCACGTTGCTGGCCTTGATGTCGCAGTGCACGTACAGGCGCGAGTGGATGAACGCCAACACCTGCGCCATCTGGATCAACACGCGATACAGCGTGCGCGTGTCCAGCGGCGCGTCCCGCACCAGCGTGCTCAGGTCATTGCCGCCCACCACCTCCATGGTGATGAAGCGGTTGCCGGCCTCCGTCATGCCCCAGTCGAAGAC
Organism: Corallococcus sp. AB045; assembly: GCF_003668895.1. Lineage (NCBI taxonomy): Bacteria > Pseudomonadati > Myxococcota > Myxococcia > Myxococcales > Myxococcaceae > Corallococcus > Corallococcus sp. AB045. The sequence continues at coordinate 19,859 of NZ_RAWN01000113.1, read as the reverse complement.
CTTGAGCGTGGACGGGTGCTGGAGCTTCTTCATGGCGAAGAACTCGTGCCGGAACAGCAGCACCAGCTCCTCCACCTTCGCCGCGGACAGCTCCGAGGGGACGTGCATCTCCTTGAGCGCCACGCGCCGGCGCTCCTGCAGGTCGTCCGCCAGCCAGATGCGGCCCATGCCGCCTTCGCCCAGCAGCGACTCCACGCGGTAGCGCCCGGTGACGATGACGCCGGGAATCAGCGAGCGCCGCTCTCCGATGCCCGAGCCCGGCAACGTGATGGGCGTACGCATCCGCTCCCCCCAGGTGCTCGGAGGGCGGGTGCGTTCATCCAATACCGTTGTCTTCTCGTCGTCGCTCACGAGCCAAAGGGCTGGCCGCTTCCGGGGCCAGGGTCTGGATTCCAGAATCCAGACGTAGCGAGGAATAGCACGTTTCAGTGACACCGCCTCCGGGACATCCGAGCAGGTGCACGCTCTGCTGCCATTCTCTATTTCACCGCCTTGCTGGAAGAAGACAGGGCATTGCGCCCGGACGCCTGCTGGGGAGCCACTTCCACACCCGCTCCCACGACACACCCGCACGCATGCACACCGTTCCTTCGAACCCCTGGGCCCGTCGCCCGGGGGAGGAGGGGGAAGCGGCATGCGTGCATGGAAGTGGAGCGGCGCCACGGTGGCACTCGCGGCCGTGACCGCCTGGATGGCCTGCGGCCAGTCCGGCCCTGGCGGAACCGAAGGGCTGCAGAAGGCCGAAGCCGCGACGGTGACGCTGGGCGACGGACACTGCGCGGGCGTGGTGGTGGGCCAGGGCCGCCACGTCCTCACCGCGGCCCACTGCGTCGCACGGGACGCGGGCGAGGAGCGGACGAACTTCGAGGACGGCCGGCAGCTGAATGGCCGCTACGTGTTCGTGGATCGCGGCCGGGACATGGCGGTGCTGGAGCTGGAGGCGAAGGCGCCGGTGGCGCCGCTGGAGGTGGCCGAAGGGCTGCCCATCCCCGGCGCGATGCTCGTCTTCACCGGACGCCACGACCGGCCCGGCGATCCGCAACGGGTGATGGTGGAGCGCTGGGGCCGCTGCCCGTCGCTGCCGGACGTTCCCAACGCGCTCTTCACCACGATGCACGGCGTGCCGGGGGACTCCGGCGCGCCGCTGGTGGACGAGCAGCTGCGCGTGGTGGGCCTGGTGCATGGCGGCGCGCGGTGCAGCATCGCCGCGCCCACCGGGGACGTGGCACCGGAGGTCCAACGCCTGTCGCGGGAGGACACGCAGCCGCTGGCTCAGCGTCCGCCTTCCGCACCGCGCTGACGCGGCGGGACGGCGCACATCGCCCTTCCCGTACCTGGACGGCCAGGCAGGCGGCGTGCGCACGCGCCGTCATTGCCTGGTCATCCCGGTGCGTCCCACCTTCCCGTTGGAGGTGACACCATGGCTTCGGACAAGGGCTCCAAGAACTTCCAACCGCGCAACCGGGGACAGATGGAGGACGCGCTGGACCGCGGCGCCGCCGAGCTGGCCCGCGAGCGCTCCCAGGCCGCGGCCCGCGAGGACGAGAACCCGGGCCCGCTGGAGGAGACGCGCTGGGAGGCGGAGGTGGAGCGCGGCGCGGAATGGAAGGACGACGAGGTGCCCGAGCGCGAGGCGCGAGGCGACGAGGAGCCGGACTCCGAGGTTTCCCGGCGCGGGCTCGTGAACCCGCCGCCCGAGGGTTAGCGGCGTTGGCGGCAAACCCGTGAGGTGGAGGCTTTCGGGAATTCTCACGGGTGAGGGGGGACCTCTTGCCCGGTGCGCACCGCGGGGGGATGCTGTGCGCGCCGTCCCCCTTTGCCGTCCGTCGTTGCTTCCCCAGGAGTCGATGCACCGTGAAGCCCAAGGTCCTCATCGTGGAGAACTCCTGGACCATGCGCGAGACGCTGCGGTTGCTCTTGTCGGGTGAGTTCGACTGCACGGTGGCCGCGGATGGAGAGACAGGGCTCGCGCACGCGCTGGCGCAGCCGCCGGACGTGCTCCTGTCGGACGTGAACATGGAGGGCATCGACGGCTACGAGCTGTGCCGCCGCGTTCGCGCGGAGCCCTCCCTGACGCATCTGCCGGTGATGTTCGTCAGCGGCTACCCGCCGCGCACGGACCTGGAGCCCGGGCAGCCCCAGCCGGACGCGTACCTGGTCAAGCCGGTGAAGCCGCCGTACCTCATCGCGCAGCTGCACGCCGTGCTGCAGCGCGCGAGGGGCTCCACCGCCAAGGCCGTGGGCGAGGGCTGAACCGGACGGCCGCCGGGCACGCGCCTGGAAGCAGGCGCGGCCTTCGCCTCTGTCTCGGCGAGGACGCCCCACGCTTCTGTCACTGACCTGGGACACGGGGAGGGCTATACCTTGCCCGAACTTCCCTTCCTCTCGTCCCGAGGTCCTCGCGTGCTCAACGCCATCCCCCGCGTCCCGGCTCCCAAGAACGAGCCCGTCCTCTCCTACGCCCCCGGCACCCCGGAGCGCTCGGAGCTCCAGTCCACCCTCAAGCGCATGAGCGGGGAGCGCATCGAGATCCCCGTCGTCATCGGTGGCAAGCACGTGAAGTCCGGCAAGACGGACACCGTGCGCATGCCGCACCGGCACGAGCACGTGCTGGCCACCCTGCACGAGGCCGACGCGGGCCACGTGGAGCAGGCCATCCAGAACGCCATGAGCGTGAAGGAGGACTGGGCGCGGATGCCCTTCCACGCCCGCGCGGCCATCTTCCTGCGCGCCGCGGAGCTGCTCGCCACGCGCTACCGCCCGCTGCTCAACGCGTCCTCCATGGCGGGCCAGTCGAAGACGGCGCACCAGGCGGAGATCGACGCGTCGTGCGAGCTCATCGACTTCCTTCGCTACAACGTCCACTTCGCGCAGCAGATCCTGGCCATCCAGCCGGACAACTCGCCGCAGATGTGGAACATGACGGACTACCGTCCGCTGGACGGGTTCGTCTTCGCCATCGCGCCGTTCAACTTCACCTCCATCGCGCTGAACCTCTGTCTGTCGCCCGCGCTGATGGGCAACGTGGTGCTGTGGAAGCCGTCCTCCACGCAGGCCCTGAGCGCCTGGTACAGCCTGGAGCTGATGCGCGAGGCGGGCCTGCCCGACGGCGTCATCAACATGCTGCCCGGTGACGGCCCCACGGTGGGCAACCCGGTGCTGGCGAGCCCCCACCTGGGCGGCATCCACTTCACCGGCTCCACGCCCACGTTCAACAACCTGTGGAAGACGGTGGGAGAGAACATCGGCCGCTACAAGCAGTACCCGCGGCTGGTGGGTGAGACGGGCGGCAAGGACTTCATCTTCGCGCACCCCTCCGCGGCGGACGACCTGGAGGCGCTCGCGGTCGCCATCGTGCGCGGCGGCTACGAGTACCAGGGCCAGAAGTGCAGCGCGGCCAGCCGCGTCTACGTGCCGGAGTCCCTGTGGCCCAAGCTGAAGCCCCGCCTCCAGGCGCTCATCAGCGAAATCAAGATGGGCGACGTGGCGGACTTCCGGAACTTCATGGGCGCCGTCATCGACGAGCGCTCGTTCAAGAAGGTGTCCTCGTACATCGAGCTGGCGAAGTCCGGCGGTGACGCGACCATCGTCGCGGGCGGCGGCACGGACAAGAGCGAGGGTTACTTCGTGCAGCCCACGCTGGTGCAGTGCAACAGCCCGCGCCACCGCATCATGACGGAGGAGATCTTCGCGCCGCTCGTCGGCGTGTACGTCTACCCGGACGCGAAGCTCGAGGAGACGCTGAAGGAGTGCGACCAGTCCGCGAGCTACGCGCTGACGGGCGCCATCTTCGCGCGCGACCGCAAGGCCATCGAGCACATGATGAGCGCCCTGCGCAACGCGGCGGGCAACTTCTACATCAACGACAAGCCCACGGGCGCGGTGGTGGGCCAGCAGCCGTTCGGCGGCAGCCGCGCGTCCGGCACCAACGACAAGTCCGGGTCGATGATCAACCTGTTCCGTTGGTCCAGCCCGCGCACCATCAAGGAGAACTTCGCGCCGCCGGTGAAGGTCCCCTACCCCTTCATGGACAGCGACCCGAAGGAAGGGGCCATCTAGTTCCATGAGCGGACCGTTCCCGGGCATCGCGGGGCTGGAGACGTATGCGCTGGAGGACGGCGGCTGCCGCGTGGAAGTCATTCCCACGCGCGGCGCGCTCGTCACGCGCATGGTGGTGGACGGCGAGGACGTGCTCTATCTGGACGAGAGCACCGTCGCCGACCTCACGAAGAGCGTGCGCGGGGGCATCCCCGTGCTCTTTCCCAACGCCGGTCCCCTGCCCGGGGACACGTATCCGGCGGACCGCAAGGCGTACTCGCTGCCGCAGCACGGCTTCGCGCGGAAGCTGCCGTGGACGGTGCGCCAGGCGGAGGAGTCGCTGCTGGTGCTGGGGCTGACGTCGTCGGAGGAGACGCTGCGCCAGTACCCGTGGGCCTTCGATGCGCAGCTGGCGTTCTCGCTGGCGGGCCGGAGGCTCACGGTGGACTTCGACGTGGAGAACCGGGACACGCGGCCCCTGCCGCTGCACCTGGGCTACCACCCGTACTTCCGCGTGCCGCAGGGCCAGAAAGCACAGGCGCGCGTGGAGACGGACGCCACGCACGCGTGGGACAACCGCGCGAAGCACGAGGTGCCCTTCACCGGCCTGGACCTCACGGCGCAGGAGGTGGACATGCACCTGCGTGACCACTCCGCGCCGGGCACGGTGCTGGAGCGGGGCCCAAGCCTGTCCCCCGTGAAGCTGTCGTGGAGCCAGGAGTTCCGCCTGCTCGTCGTGTGGACGCTGCAGGGCAAGGACTTCGTCTGCGTGGAGCCGTGGACGGCCGCCGCCGGGGCGCTGGCCACCGGCGAGGGCCTGTTGCACGTGGCCCCGGGCGAGCGCGTGTCGCTCGCGTTCGACATCGAGGCGTGAAGCAGGCTCCTTCGTCCCGCGCGCATCAGGCGTGCGGGATGAGGGGCAGGCTCAGCGGGCCGCGCACGGTGAGGGAGGTGTTCCACTTCACCGGGCCCGTGGGCGTGAAGCGCGTGAAGCGGGACAGCAGCACCTCCAGCCCCACGCGCGCCTCCAGCCGGGCCAGCGGGGCGCCCAGACAGAAGTGGATGCCGTGGCCGAAGGGCATGTTGTTCACGCCCTCGCGGTCCATGTCGAAGGTGTCCGGGTCCTTGAAGCGCTCGCCATCGCGGCACGCGGAGCCGATCATCAGCGCCACACGCGCGCCCTCCGGAATCACCACGCCCGCGACTTGCGTCTCCTTCGTGGTGACGCGCACCAGGCCGTGCACGGAGGGCTCGTAGCGCAGCACCTCCTCCACGAAGCGCCCCACCTGCGACGGGTTCTCGCGCAGCCGGGTCACCAGGTGCGGCTGCTCCATCAGCATGCGCACGCAGTGGCTGACGAGTTGCACGGTGGTCTCCAGCCCCGCCACCACCAGGAGGAACAGGAAGCTCATCAGCTCCGCGTCGCTGAGCGCCTCGCCGTCCACGCGTGACTTCACCAGGTCCGACACCATGTCGTCCTGCGGGTGGCGGCGGCGCTCGGCGACGACGTTGGACAGGTAGTCCTCCATCTCGCGCACGGTGGCGCGGATGGAGTCGTGCCGGTGGGTGTCCTTCTCCGTCGTGCCGGACACGCTGGACAGGTCCACCGACCAGCGCTTGTAGCGGGCCGTCATGGTGGGGTCCAAGGCGAAGAGCTCGCCAATCACGCTGGCGGGCAGCGGCATGGCGAAGGCGTCCACGAAGTCCACCTCGCGCTCCGGGGACAGCCGCTCCGCCAGTATCTGCGCGAAGCCGCGGATGCGCGGCTCCAGCCGGTTCACCGCCGCGGGCGTCCACGCGCGGCTCACCAGCGTGCGCAGCCGCATGTGGTGCGGCGGATCCATGACGATCATCGACTCGGAGAAGGGGTTGTGCCCCAGCCACGGCGGCGCGGTGGTCGTCCGCACCCCGGCGGAGGAGAACACCTGCGGGTTCTTGAAGGCCGCGGCCACGTCCTCGAAGCGGGTGATGGCCCACAGCCCAGCGGGTTCCACCTGACACACCGGCGCGGTGCGGCGCAGCTCCGCGTAGACGGGGTAGGGATTGGCCCGGACTTCCGGCGCCATCAGGTTCACGCGTCCAGTCATGGAAGAATTTCCTTTCCAGGCTGGAATTCTATACCCGGTATACTGGCTGTGAACAGAGGCGTCGCCTCCTCTCCCTCGAGTCACCATGTCCCGCTTCGTCCTCGCCGCCATTCTCGCCCTGGGTCTGTCCGCGTGTTCCGACGACCCCGATGAAGTCATTCCGGACTCCGGCACGAAACCCGCCACCGACGCGGGCACGGATGCCGGCACGGATGCCGGCACGGACGTGGACGCGGGGACGGATGCGGGCACGGGCAGCTCGCACGGCTCCGGGAAGCTCGCGTGCAGCAAGACGGGCACGGTGAGCACGGATGCGGGCACGCTGACGTACTGCGTGGCGCAGGTCGGCGCGACGGAGGTGAAGTACATCGAGCCGAAGCAGGGCTTCGCGCCCGAGCCCATGCGGCTGGCCATCTACCTGCACGGCGATGGCGCGGCGACGTACAACGGCAGCAACCCGCGCTCGCTGTTCACGCACGGCGGTTGGACGTACGGGCACAACACGCTCTACGTGACGGCGCTCGCGCCCAACAAGTGCGCGTGGTGGACGGTGCCGGAGCGCACGGACTGCTCCACGGAGGCGCCGGTGGAGGCGCGCGACCTGGAGGGCAAGAACGCGGCGGAGCTGGTGTCGCTCATCGAGGCGCTGCGCAAGGGCTGGGACATCCAGGACGGCCCCATCCTCTTCGGCGGTTCCTCGGGTGGCTCCATCCAGCTGACGGCCAGCTTCCTGCCGCGCTATGGCGACCGCTACCCGGGCATCTACGCGCTGAGCTGCGGTGGTGAGAAGCCGTGGTCAGGCAGCATGAACTGGGACGCGTCGAACGCGGCGCTGCGCGGCGGCACGAAGTTCTGGTTCACCTACGGCGACCAGGATTACCTCCTCCAGGACATCCAGGCGGCGGAGGCATACCTGGGCGGGCTCGGGTTCCCCGTGAATGACAAGGTCATCGCGGGCGCGGCGCACTGCGCGCAGCCGTTCGACCAGGTGGGCCGCGTCACGGAAGTGTGGAACGAGGCCACCGCGCAGTAACCGCGGTCCACTGCTCCGCTTCTTGGGGTGATTCCATCGCAAGAAGCGGAGTGCGCAGGTGGAGGTCGGTCGATAGCGTCGCGCGCATCCTCTTGCTGGAGCCTGGATGCGCTTCTACGACTATCTGCCTTCCGCGAATGGCTACAAGGTCCGCACGCTGCTGAAGCAGCTGGGGCTCGCGTACGAACTGGTGCCGGTGGACATCTTCGCGGGGGAGAGCCACACGGCGGACTTCCACACGAAGAACCCGGACGGCCGCATCCCCGTACTGGAGCCGGAGCCGGGGCGGTTCCTCGCGGAGTCCAACGCCATCCTGTTGTTCCTGGCCGAGGGCACGCGCTTCCTGCCCGAGGACCGCTTCGCTCGCGCGCAGGTGCACCAGTGGATGTTCTTCGAACAGAACGCGGTGGAGCCGAACCTCGGCACCGCACGCTTCTGGCTGCTTACGGGCCGGCAGCCACCGGAGTCCGACGTCCTCCGCAACCGCGTGCAGAACGGTGAGCGGGCATTGGCCGCGATGGAGCGGCACCTGAGCCGGCACCCGTTCCTGGTGGAGGACCGCTACACCGTCGCGGACGTCTGCCTCTACGCGTACGTGCACCTGGCGCCGGAGGCGGGCGTGGACCTGGCGCCCTACCCGTCCGTGCGTGCGTGGCTGGAGCGCGTGAAGGCCCAGCCCGGCTTCCTGGGCCCCCTGCCGCCCTACTCCGCGAACGCGCGCGTGCGCTGACGCGGACTACTCCTGCTCGGCGGCGACGGATTCGCGGACCTCTGCGTCCGTGAGCCTCACCGTGGGCGCGTCCGCCTTCGCTTCCTGCACCCGCTTCGCCAGCAACTCCGTCACGGGCTCACGGTTGGGGGCGCCACCACAGGCCCTTCAACCCCGCCCGCTCACACGCCTGTCGTGCCTCCTCGGTGTAGCAGTAGAAGACCAACTCGGGGACGGAGAACACGGGCGGGAAACCTCCTGGCGGAGGGCGGAGCACGAGCGGCTCGGCCTCCTCCTGACCCAGGAACTCTTCACCGCATTGGTGGAAGGGCACGCCCTTCACGAGGGTGCGCTCCCGGTCGAGACAATCGGTCCGCTCCAGCAACTGGAGGATGACGAAGTCCTCGTTCTTCAGCGCAGGGTCCGTCACCGAATGCCAGGTTCGCCTCCGAGGGTACCCTTTGCTCACGAGGTGCCTGATGCGTTCCGAATAGATGACGGTGGGGATGAGGCGGTGGCGGAACGGGCCCACCGCTTCGAGCACGCGCACCATGCGCCGGGAGATCAGCAACCACATCAAGGGCGCGCTGTGCAGGTGGTCGCGCCCGGCGATCCTCTCCAGGTTGCCGACGAACTCCATGACCTCGGGCGCGCCCTGCTGGCGCTGGTAGTCGATGCCGGGCTCGAAGAACGTCACGTCCTCGAAGCCGTCGAACTCGATGAGTTTGACGTCGTGGATATCCGCATCGTCCTCGATGTGGGAGGCATCAGACATCAATGCATACATCATGTGGTGTGTGACTCCCCATGGGAGGGCAGCTCCAGCAAGGCCAGCTTCCTTCCCGTGAGCACCCTACCGCCGCGCTGCTCCTGGATCACCTTGATGACCGGCTCTTTCAAGCTCCCGGACTGGATGGCCTGGCGAAGCTCGTTCTCGATCTTGAGGATGGCCTCCTCGATGAGATTGGGCGTCCAACTGGAGGACGGACCCTTCGCGCGCAGCTTCCTCAAGGCGTCATCAAGCTGGGTCTCCACGAACTTGCTGTAGTGGGGATGGCTGCCCGAGTGGATGAACTGGCCCTCCACGTTGAGCCCAGAGTTCATGTCGAGGATGTTCGACCCCCGGTCAATCGTGTAGCCATTTACTCCTGCCCAGCGGCCACGGCCTCGCGGACCTCCGCGCCCGTGAGCCGTACCGCGGGCCCGTCTGCCTTCGCATCCATCAGCCGCTTCGCCAGCAACTCCGTCACCGGCGCGAGCACGCTGAAGTGGGTCGCCCCAGGCACTGCGAGGAATGACAGCGGCGCGCCCTTCGCCGCCACGCGCAGCTGCTCGAACGCACCCATGTTGCCCTCGTCCGAACCCTCGATGACCTGCGTGGGCACACGCAGGTGCTCCACGTAGCTCACCGGGTTGCGCATCCACAGCTCCGGTCCCCGGGCCTGCCCCAGCAACGGGACATAGTGCGCGTACCCCGACACGTCGGCCACCGGGCCGAACGCGTAGGCGCCCTTCAGACGCGGTGACAGCACCGCCGCCATCAACGCCATCGTGCCGCCCGTGCTGTGCCCCGCCACGTAGATGCGAGCGGGATCCACGTCTGGACGCTTCGCCACGAAGTCGATGGCGGCGACCACGTCATCCACCTCGCCCAGGAAGTACTCGCGCGCGCCCGGGTTGTCGTCCGACCCGCGCAGCGATGGCAGCATCAACACCAGCCCGGCCTCACGGAAGGCCCGCGCGCTCTGATCATTGCTCCGCGGTGAAGGCGCCCAGGCGAAGTCGTCGAGCCCCCAGTTGAACCCGCCGTGGATCCACACCACCGCCGGCCGCTTCGCGCCCTCGCGCACGGGCGTGACGTAGGCCGCGTTCGTGCCCAGCGGCGCGGGATAGCGCACCAGTTCGAACAGCTCCTTCGGCGGCGTGGGAGCGGGAGCGCGCTGTGTGGGCTCCACCTCCAGCTGCGTGCGGAAGCTCTTGCGAAGATTCACGGACGTGGGCGGCGCGGGCTTGGAGCACGCGGCGAGGAACACACAGGCCAACAGGAGGACAGGGTGGGAGGACATCATTCTGGGAATACGCAGTGAATCGGTGTCACGGGTCCGCGACACATGCGGTGCTGTTCTGGAGGGTGGCTTGACAGCTCGCGCCATCGCGTCTACTTCTTCTCGCAGAATGTTCGTCACCTCCGCCATGTGCATGTGTTCGATGCCTGTTCCGGGTGGGCCCAAGCCCGCCGCGGCCGGCTGACGCACAGCCTGCCCCTGGCGAGCCAACCGGAGCCCACCCACCCGCGAGGGTCGGTGGGCTTCGTCGTTCCGGGCCTCCGCTCTCGCACCCCTGCCGAGGAGCGTCGCAGCGCCCACCGTGTCCTGAAGTCCTCCCCGCCGCCCGCAGTGCCCTGACGTCCCCACCACCCGTCTGCCTTCACGCACGCGCGTTCCTTCCGGAGCGACGCGAACAGGAGTCCCTTGCCATGAGCACGCCCAACAACGAACGCCCGCTGCACCCCGACACGCTCGCGCTGCACGCCGGCTATTCGCCCGACCCCACCACGGGCGCTCGCGCGGTGCCCATCTACCAGACCACCAGCTACCGCTTCCGCGACGCGGACCACGCCGCCGCCCTCTTCGGCCTCAAGGAGTTCGGCAACATCTACACGCGCATCATGAACCCCACGACGGACGTCTTCGAGAAGCGCATCGCCGCGCTCGAAGGTGGAGTGGGCGCGCTCGCGGTCGCATCCGGACAGGCCGCGCAGACGCTGGGCATCCTCAACATCCTCAAGACAGGGGATGAAATCGTCTCCGGCGCCAGCCTCTACGGCGGCACGTACAACCTCTTCAAGGTGACGCTCGCGCGCCTGGGCATCACCACGAAGTTCGTGGACGCGGGCAACCCGGACGCGTTCCGCCAGGCCATTGGCCCGAAGACGAAGGCGCTCTACCTGGAGTCGCTGGGCAACCCGCGCCTGGACGTGCCGGACTTCGACGCCATTGGCGCCGTGGCGCGCGAGGCGGGCCTGCCCCTCTTCGTGGACAACACCGCGCTGTCCCCCGCCCTCTTCAACCCGCTGCGCCATGGCGCGAACATCGTGCTGCACAGCGCGACGAAGTACATCGGCGGCCACGGCACCTCCATTGGAGGCGTCATCGTGGACGGCGGAAACTTCCCCTGGGAGAACGGCAAGTTCCCGGAGCTGACCGAGCCCAACCCCGGCTACCACGGCCTGCGCCTGCGTGAGGCCTTCGGCCCCGCGGCCTTCATCCTCAAGGCCCGGCTGGAGGGCCTGCGTGACCTCGGCCCCGCGCTCAGCCCCTTCAACGCGCACGCGTTCATCCTGGGCCTGGAGACGCTACGGCTGCGGCTGGAGCGCCACTCGCAGAACGCGCTCGCGGTGGCCAGGTGGCTCAAGCAGCACAAGAAGGTGGAGTGGGTGCGCTACCCGGGCCTGGAGGACGACCCCTCGTTCCTCAACGCGAAGAAGTACCTGCACGGCGGCTTCGGCGGGCTCGTCACCTTCGGAGTGAAGGGCGGGCTGTCCGCCGGGCGCAAGGTGATTGACGGCGTGAAGCTGTGGAGCCTGCTCGCGAACATCGGCGACACGCGCTCGCTCATCATCCACCCCGCGTCCACCACGCACGAACAGCTCACCCCGGCGGAGCGCGCCAGCACGGGCGTCACCGACGACCTGGTGCGCCTGTCCGTGGGCATCGAGCACCTGGACGACATCGTGGCCGACCTCGACCAGGCCCTGAGCGCGGTCTGACGCCATGCGACCCGTGAGGCCTGGCCAGGAAATCCCCCCGCGCGCGGAGACTCCGCGCGTCTTCGATTTGTCGCTGCCGGACCTGCCGCTGGAGGCCGGCGCCCGCGTGGCGCCCCACCTCGTGCGCGGCTGGTGGTGGGGGCCCCCGGAGGACCTCGCGTGGTTGCAGTCCCGTGCGCGCGTGCATTCGGAGGAGGCGACGCGCGAAGGCCGGCTGCGCGTGGTGCGGAGGACCGCCTCCGAGCTGCGCGACGCAGCCTCCGAGCTGCGCGACGCGCGCCGCATCGGCCTCCGCCGCACGCCGGATCCGGTGCCCACCGTGCTGCTGGTGCACGCGCTCACCGGGGACATGAACGCCGGAGGAGAAGGCGGCTGGTGGGCCCCCGTCATCGGGCATGGCCGGCCGTTGGATCCGTCGCGCGTGCGGCTGTTGTGCTTCAACAACCTGGGCTCCTGCTACGGCACCTCCGGCCCCGCGGACGAAGGCTTCCCGCAGCGCACCGACGACACGCGCTTCGGCCCGGCGCCGGTGCTGCCCAAGGGCGACCTGCGCCTGGATGAGCGCAGCCTCCCCGCAACCCTCACGCCGTGGGACCAGGCACGCTCCATCCTCGCGGCGCTGGACGCGCTGGGCGTGGATGAGGTGGCGCTCGTCACCGGCGGCTCGCTGGGAGGCATGGTGGTGCTGTGCCTGGCGGCGCTCGCGCCGGAGCGCTTCCAGCGCATGGTGCCCATCGCGACAGCGGAGGCCGCGTCCGCGTGGGTGGTGGGCTGGAACCACGTGGCCCGGCAGGCCGTGCTGCTGGACCCCGAGTATCCCGAATCCCCCCGGCGAGGCCTGGAGCTGGCCCGTCAGCTGGCGACGCTCACCTATCGCGCGGAGGCCGGACTGGAGGCGCTCCAGCCGCGTCCGCAGGCGTGGTCGTCACGCGCGCTGTACCCGGTGGAGAGCTACCTGGAGTACCAGGGCGCGAAGCTGGAGGCGCGCTTCGACGCGCGGTCCTACCTGGCGCTGCTCGGCGCCATGGACCATCACGACCTCACGCGCGTGCCCACTCCGAACGGCGGGCCCGGCGTGGACCGCATCCGCGCGAGCACGCTCACCATCGGCATCGACCGGGACGCGCTCTTCCCGCCCGAGCACATGAAGAACCTGTCCCGCCGCCTGCGCGCGCAGGGACTGCATGCCGAGTACGCGGCCCTGTGCAGCGTGCACGGCCACGACGGATTCCTCATCGAATGGGACGCGCTCGCGCCCCTGCTGGTCCGCGCGCTGGCCCTGCCTCCGGGCGTGGGCCGCGACGCCCGCCTCTCCTCCACTGCCGGCGTCCGCGCCCGGAAGACTTCATGACCGCCCCTGTGAGCATCACCCGCTACGCCTCCTTCCTGCTCGACACCGCCCAGGGACTCGCGTCCGTGGCCACGCACCTGTCGCGCCGCGACGCGGGCAGCACGCGCGCCGCCATCGTGTCGTCACCGCCCTGGCTCGCCGCGGGGCTGGAGTCCGCGCTGTCCATCGCGTTGGAGGGCAACTCCACGCTGGCCCGGCAGGAGCTGGATGGCCTGCTCGCGCGGGGCCTGTTGATGCTGGAGGAGGCCGAGCGCCGGCTGGGCGCGCCCCCGGGCTCCACGTCGGTGGAGGCGGACGGCTCGCGCACGCTGGCGTCGCTGCTGGAGCCCGCGCGCCGCGCGCTGGATGGCGCGAGCCTGGTGCGCGAACGGCGGCCCGCGCTGGAGGACGTGGTGCGCGGCACCGGCGAGCGGCTGACGGCGGCGCTCCTGGCGAAGCTGCTGGGTGCGCGCGGCGTGCCGTCGCTGGAGGTGGACGCGGCGGACTGGACGGTGACGGAGGGTGAGCCCGGACAGGCGCGAGTGAATCGCGAGCACACCCGCGCCCGGGTGGCCACGCTGCGGCCTTCGTGGGAGGGCCGGCTGACGTTGCACGCGGGCGGCCGGGGGACGGCGGTGGATGGCCGCTCCACGACGCTGGGCGTGGAGGGCGCGGACGAGACAGCGGCGGTGCTGTCCGTGCTGCTGGGCACGCCGCTGACGCTGTGGACGGACGTGCCCGGGGTGATGACGGCGGATCCGCTGCACGTGGCGGATGCGCGGCCAGTGCCGCACCTGAGCTACACGGAGGCGCTGGAGCTGGTGTACCTGGGCCTGCCCACGCTGCACCCTCGCGCGCTGTCCACGCTGCGCGACGCGGACATCCCGCTGCGCGTGCGCCACCTGCAACAGCCCGACGAGCCCGGCACGCTCATCGATGTGCGCGGCGCGGGCAACGGCAGCGTGCCCACGTGCGTGGTGTCGCTGGAGGACCTGGCGCTGCTGGGCCTGGAGGGAGGCACGGAGGAGGCGGCACGGCCAGTGGGGCCTCGCGCGTTGCAGGCGCTGGAGGCCGCGGGCATCGACGCGTGGATGGCGGCGCAGTCGTCGCCGGGGCGCTCGGTGGCGGTGGTGCTGCGCCGGGCGCACGCGGCCCGCGCGGAGGAGGTGCTGCGGCGGGAGCTGGCGCCAGAGCTGGAGCGCGGCGCGTTGCAGCCGCCGCAGGTGCGCGCGCCGGTGACGCAGGTGGCGCTGGTGGCGGAGGCCATGGGCCAGGGCGCCAACGTGGCGGGACGGCTGTTCCAACCGCTGGGCGCGCTGGGCGTCAACGTGCGCGCCATCGCGCAGACGGCGAGCGCTCGCTCCATCTCGTTCATCGTGGATGGGGCGGAGACGGCGCTGACGGTGCGCACTGTGCACGCGGCCTTCCACTTCGCGCATGAAGAGGTGAGCCTGCTGGTGCTGGGCCATGGCGTGGTGGGCAGCCAGCTGCTGGAGCAACTGCGCACGCTCCAGGAGTCGCTGGCGCAGGGGCACGGCATCCAGCTCAACCTGGTGGGGCTCGCGGACAGCCGGCGGGTGCTCTTCTCACCGGAGGGCATCCCGCTGAAGCAGTGGCGCGAGCGCATCCAGTCCGTGCCCGAGGGCGCGTCACCACCCGTGGTGCGCGCGCTGCTGGAGCCGCTGCGCCGGCTGCCCGTGCCGGTGCTGGTGGACTGCACGGCGTCGGAGGGCATGGAGGAGCTGTACCTGGAAGCGTTCCGCAGCGGCATCCACGTGGTGGCGGCGAACAAGAAGCCGCTGACCCAGCCGCTCGACGTCTGGGAGCGGCTGCGGAGCACGGCGCACCTGAACCACCGCGCGTACCACTACGAGACGACGGTCGGCGCGGGGCTGCCGGTCATCCAGACGCTGAAGGACCTGGTGCGCACGGGGGACCGGGTGCACGGCGTGGAGGGTTCGTTCTCCGGGACGCTCGGCTACTTGAGCCAGCAGTTGATGGAGGGCGTGCCTCTGTCGAAGGCGGTGCGCACGGCGCGAGAGAAGGGCTTCACGGAGCCGCACCCGCGCGAGGACCTGGCGGGCACGGACGCCGCGCGCAAGGCGCTCATCCTCGCGCGTGAGCAGGGCCTGAGCCTGTCGCTGGACGACGTGGAGGTGGAGCCGTTCGTGCCGCGCGAATACCTGGAGGAGGCGGACGTAGAGCGCTTCCTCGCGGGGCTGGAGAAGCTGGACCGGACGTTCACCTCGCGCATCGAGGGGCTGCGCGCGGAGGGCAAGGTGCTGCGCTACCTGGCGCGCATCGACCCGGCGGCGAAGGACGGGCCGGTGCTGCGGGTGGGCCCGGTGGCGGTGCCGAAGGAGCATCCGGCGACGCGGCTGCGCGGCTCGGAGGCGTTCGTGGCCTTCTCCACGGAGCGATACGCGGACTACCCGCTGCTGGTCCAGGGCGCGGGCGCCGGCGGCCCCGTGACGGCAGCCGGCGTCCTCGCGGACATCTTGAAGATCGCCCAGAACCTGCGGGGGCGATAGGCCGGCTCAGTAGCCGACGTAGCCACTGCCGCCGTTCATCGCCTGGATGCCCGGCGTGTTGGACACAGAGCCGTAGCGGTCCACCGCGTAGCGCACCGCCGCGATGATGTTGTCCACCGGGTTGCGGATGTTGTCGTGGCCCGGGAGCTTGTGCGCGTCGAACGTGGGCTGGATGGTCTGCATCAGGCCGATGGAGGGGTGGCCATCCTTGGCGTTCTGGTCCCAGAGGTTGATGGCGTTCGGGTTCCCGCTGGACTCGTGCTGGATGATCTTCGCGATGTCCTGGGGGTTCATCTTCTCCACCGGGACGCCGTTGGCCTTGAGGATGTCCATGGCCTGCTTGATCCAATCGCCCACCTCGCCCTTCGGGGCGTCCCCGGTGGCACCGGCCGACTGGGTGGAGCCGGTCTGGAACGAATCACCCGCGCCCGGCGCGCCGCCCGTGCTGGACGCACCGTCGACGCTGGGAGCGCCACCCTTGCTGGATGCACCGGACACGCCCGACGGAGCCTGGGCTCCGGCCGCGCCGTCCACGGGGGCAGCGGCGCCGCCCATCTGGGTCTGGAGAAGTTGGACGAGTTGCTGCAGCTGCTTCGCCACGTCCTCGAGCCCCTCCGCGAACTGCTTCCACTGCGCGCCCTTCGCGGGGCCCGCGCTAAAGCCGTCCTGCTGGAACGAGGACACCGAGCCCGAACCCGGCTTCTGGCAGGAGCCGCCCTGCACCCTGCCGCCGGACACGGCATCCGGACGGGAGGCGAAGTCCTGGGAGGGGACGCGGAAGGAAGCGAGGCGGGCGGAACCGGGCGCGATGACCATGGGGATTTCCTCGGGAGCTTGAGTGCTGCTGACGAGGAACACCTACAGCAGGGGACATGCCAACCCATGGGCCGACACCTGCTCAAGGCCAAGTGCTTGATGTCCTTGGAAACGCGCGAGGCGCGGTGGGACGAACCGGGGCCCGTCCCTGGTGACTGGAGTCACCGCTCGCCAACAGCAGTCACCAGCCGCGCTGCGCCCTACTTCGTGCGCCCGGCCTTCTTCGCGGCCCCGGCCTTCTTCGCGACCGGAGCCTTCTTCGCACCGCCCGCCTTCTTCACGGCCCGGGGCTGCTTCGCGGCCACGGCCTTCTTCGTGCCTCGTGCGGGGCCGTGCTTCTTCAGCAAGGCCGCGCCCTGCTTCGCGAGGCCCTGCTCCAGCGCGGGAGGCTTCTTCGCGCCCTTCTTCCCCGCGGGCTCGCGCTTCGGAGCCCCTTCGCGGGTCACCTCCACGGTCCGTCCGGAGAAGGCGTTCCAGCCCTCCAGTGCACGCGTCCAGCGCGCCAGCAGCTTTTCACGCGCATCCGCGTCCGGCAGCCCTTCCGCATGCAGCGCCACGGTGACGCCATGCACCGACGGCAACACGCGAAGCTGCACGGTGCGCGCACGGGGCCAGTCGTCCCGCTCCAAACGCAGGCGCAGCTGCCTGGGCGGGACCTGACGCACCACCGTGATGCGCGTCCCATCCGCGAGCGCGACCTGCTCGCCCTCCGTCAGCGCCTGGGCGCCGCCCCCAACCCAGCGGGCCAGTCCCGACGCCTCGCCCCACGCGGCCCAGGCCATCTCCGAGCCCACCGCGAAGGAGCGCCGCACCCCTGCTTGATAGCCACCACCCGCGACCCGGCCCGTCGACATGGACACTCCTGTCTGACCCATCTTGTTGTCCCAACCTGGGAGGGACGGTGCGACATCTTTCGAGGTGCCCTGCAACTTCCAGCGGCCGTCAGGCACCTCACCCCGTGGGGCGATAGCCCGGCATGAGGAAGTTGTCGTGGTCCGCGTACGCCGGCGCGTCCGCCTCACCGGTGAAGGCGCGCAGGGTGCAGTACTCCGGATAGGACGCCTGGACGGTGATCTGATCCCCCACCTGGAGGACCACGTCACCGTTCGGGTGCAGCGTCTCCTCTTCGCCCCGGATGAGCGACAGGGCCAGCCCGCCGAAGCGGTCGCGCACCTGGGAGATGTTCATCCCCGGCAGCCCCTCCCGCACCACGAACAGCGACACCACCATCAGGTGCTTGCCAATGCGGAACGAGTGGACGAGCCGCGGATCCAACGCCGCCAGCGCCATGGCGGGCGCGGCCAGCGAGGAGCTGGACAGGGCCTCCGCCTTGAACGTGTCGCGCACCTTCGCGCCCAGGTCGTCGTCGAACAGGCGGATGACCACGCGGATGCCGGGGTTCAGCCGCCGCGCGTCCAGCGCGATGTTCAGGTTCGCCAGGTCGTCGTCCGTGGCGCAGACGATGGCGGACGCCTTCTTCACGTGCGTGCGCGGCAGGCACAGCGGGCTGCGCGTGTCGTCGATGAGCAGCGGGATGTTCTCGTCGCGCAGCGCGGACACGAACGTCGCGTCCTCGCGCTTCTCCACCACGACGACGTCCTTGCCCATCTCCCGCAGCTGCGTCACCACGCGGTAGCCCACGCGTCCCGCGCCGCACACGACGACGTGGCCCTTCATCGTTTCGGACACCACGGTGACCCACTCCTTGTCGTTCTTGTGCCGCGCGAAGAAGAGGTACGCGAAGCGCACCACGCCATCCACCACCAGCGCGATGCTGACCGGCGGGATGAGGATGTTGAGCGTCTCCACGAACCAGTCGCTCACGTAGGGCAGCGACGGCTGGCCGAAGAGCAGGAAGTAGACGTGGTGCAGCGCCTCTCCGTAGGAGATGCGGTCCCCGCCCGGCCCCACGTAGCGCCAGTGGTACAGCGCCGGCCCCACCCCGAAGATGACCGCCGCGAGAAGCAACGTGCTGCGGAACCTCCGCGACAGCGCGCGCAGGTACCGCAGGTCCATCATCAGGCGCGCGGCGGGGCTCTTCATGCGCGCGGGAGTCTACGCCGCCGGGGTGATGTCCGTGGAGGCTTCCGCCTTCGCACGGCGCTTCTCGATGAGCCACACCGCCAGCACGCCCAGCTCGTAGCAGAGCAGCATGGGGCCCGCCATGAGCGACAGGTTCACCACGTCACCCGTGGGCGTCAGAATCGCCGCCGCGATGAGGCACACCACGAACGCGTGGCGCTGGTAGCGGATGAGGAAGCTCGACTGCACCACCCCGACGATGCCCAGCAGCGCCATCACCAGCGGCAGCTCGAAGATGACGCCGAAGGCGAGGATGAGCAGCAACACCAGTGACAGCTGCTCGTTCATGGTCAGCATGGGCCGCGTCCAGCGCGCGGCCTCCGCTTCGGCGTGGCCCTTGGCCAGCTCCTTCTGCAGCCGCCACAGGCCGGACATCTCCTCGGCGCGCGTGGGCGCCACGCCCGCGAGCAGGCTGGCCGCCTGGTCCATGGCGGCCTCCGACGCGACGTAGTCCTGCTTGCCGAAGGCCGTCACCGCCTCCACGCGCTTCTCCACCGCCTGGCGCAGCACGCCGCGCGCGGGCACACCCAACCCGTCCGCCGCCGCGTCCAGCAGGTCGCCCAGGCCCTTGAGGCGCGCGGTGAGCTCCACGCTCTTCGCGGACGCCACCTCCGGCTCCTTCACCTGGCCTTCACCCACGGCCGTCAGCGCGGCGCTGGTCTCCTTGGCCACGTGGCCGGCGCGCTCCACCTCGCCTATGCGCAGGAAGCGCAGCGCGTCCTCTCCGCCCATGCGCGCGGTGTCCAAGCGCTGCTCCAGGGCGAGCGTCTCCTCCTCGTTGAGGAGGAACTTGAACATGGAAGGCAGCACCAGGAAGTAGCAGAACAGCGCGCCCACGATGAACGCGACGGAGCCCAGCACCACGAAGGGCGATGCGTACTTGCGCTCCTCCGGGTAGAGCCCCGGCGCCACGAAGCCCCAGATCTGCCAGAGGATGACGGGCGTGGTGAGGAAGATGCCGCAGTACACGCCCACCTTCATCAGCACGTTGATTTCTTCGATGCCGGATGTGTAGACGAGCGAGCGCCCCTCCGGGGGCAGCGCGTCCAGCACCGGCCGCATCAACACGCCGAAGATGGGCTTGGCGAAGATGAGCGACACGGCGCCCAGCACGAGCACCGCGAGCGAACACTTCACGAGCCGCGTGCGCAGCTCCGTGAGGTGCTCCGACAGGCTCATCCGGAAATCCGACAGGTCAACCCCTTGGCGATTCAGGGCTCAGCTCCGTTTCGGCGCGTTGCGCGCCACCGTGCCCGGGATGGGGGCGAGTTGCGGAAGGCCGTTCTCGTCCTGCGCCGGCGCCGCACCCGGCTGCGCCGCGGCCTGCGTGTCCGCAGCGGGAGCAGCGTCCACGGCCACGGCCACGGCGGCCTCCGCGGGAGCGGGCACGTTGGCGGGATCCACCGTCGCGGCGAGCTCGGGGGCGGGCTCGGCGAGCACGTTGGCGGGGGCAGCGTCCGGGAG
>NZ_RAWN01000112.1:0-31638 GCF_003668895.1 Corallococcus sp. AB045 | reverse complement strand
CCGTCATCCCCGCCCAGCCAGACACCTGGAGCCCCGCCCGGCGCAGCGCGAACGCCTGCGCGTTCCCCAGCATCGCCCCCGCGACCGCGAAGACGCCCAGCTCCGCGAGCCGGTGCACCACGCCCTGCTCCACCGAGGACAGCCGCCAGACAGCCGCCGAGCCCAGCAACGTCTCCAGCAGGCGGGCCCAGTCGTCCGCCTGCACCCACGGGACGAGCAGGCCCAGCACGGTGACCACGGAGACGAGGAGGACGTGGACAAGACGAGAGCCCATGGCCCGGCAGTCTGCGCGAGCCCCCCGCTCCAAAGCCATTCACCGAGGCACCTTCCTGCCCGCCGGCCAACGGAGGTGTCGCCCGGTGGAGGTGGATGTACGGCGCGACAGGACCTCACGGGTTAGACTGAATCCCGGTGCGTTTCGCCTACTACCAGCGCCTGTCGCCCGCCGAGCAGCGCATCTACCGGCGGAGCGACGCCGTCACGGAGGTGCCCCTGCGGACGCCCGCGACGCTGCGGCCCGGGGTGGAGGCGGTGCGGCAGGCCCTGCTCCAGGAGGACCGGGCGGCGCTCCAGGCCGCGACGCAGGCCCTGGCCCGCGCGTTGACCGAGCGGCTGGAGGTGGCCGGGGTGGAGGTGGAGGTGCTGGAGACGCGGCCGTCGAATGACGAGGGCGAGCTGCACGGGCTCTACACGTGGGCTCCCGGACAGCGGCCCCGCATCCAGGTGTGGATGCGCACCGCGAAGCGCGGCCGGGTCGTGGCCTTCCGCACGTACCTGCGCACCTTCCTGCACGAGCTCTGTCACCACCTGGACTTCCTCTGGCTGGAGCTCGGCGCCTCCTTCCACACGGAGGGCTTCTTCCAGCGCGAATCGAGCCTCTTCGGGCAGCTGGTGCCCCCGTCAGCGGGGTTGGAGCGCAGTGAAGCGTCGGACACTGGGAAATGGAGCACGAGCACAAGGCGCGGCCGGCGCTAGATTGCCGCTCCTATGGCGCATCCCACCGACGACAAGAACTTCCGTCTGCCCACCACCCTCCGACCGCGCCGCTACCAGGCGACGGTGACCCTGGACCTGGAGGGCCGCACCTTCACGGGTGAGCAGCGCGTGGAGCTGGAGCTGGCCCAGCCCACCACGGAGATCATCCTCCACGCCAACGCACTGGAGCTGGGCGAGGTCACCTTCCGCGCCGGCAACGACGTGCGCAAGCCCGCGTCCAAGCGCGTGGCCCCGGTGAGCGAGACGGTGGTGCTCACGTTCGACGCTCCCCTGCCCGCGGGCAGCGCCACGCTGGACGTGCTCTGGACGGGGCACTTCAGCGATGGTCTGCGCGGCTTGTACGCGGCGGGCAAGGTGGCCGCGACGCAGTTCGAGGCCGCGGACGCGCGCCGGCTGTTCCCCTGCTTCGACGAGCCCGCGTTCAAGGCGCGCTGGGCGCTCACGGTGCGCGTGCCGGAGGGCCACGCGGTGCTGGGCAACGGCCGCGTGGTGAAGGACGAGAAGGACGGGGCGCTGCGCAAGGTGACGTTCGAGGAGACGGAGCTGCTCAGCTCGTACCTCATCGCGCTGGTGGTGGGCCCGCTGGTGGGCACGCCGGAGGAGAAGGCGGAGGGCATCCCGGTGCGCACGTGGGCGCTGCCGGAGAAGGCGCACCTGGCGAAGTTCGGGCAGGACGCGGCGCTCCAAGTATTGCCCCGGCTGCAGGACTACTTCGGGCTGCCGTATGCCTTTGGCAAGGTGGACCAGGTGGGCATCCCGGACTTCGAGGCGGGCGCGATGGAGAACGCCGGCCTCATCACCTACCGGGAGGTGGCGCTGCTGTTGGATCCGGCCACCGCGCCGCTGTCCGTGCAGAAGCGCGTGGCGGAGGTGGTGACGCACGAACTGGCGCACCAGTGGTTCGGCAACTGGGTGACGATGGTGTGGTGGGACGACCTCTGGCTGAACGAGGCGTTCGCCACGTGGATGGCTTTTAAAATCGTCGACCAGTGGCGGCCGGACTGGCGCATGTGGCTGGACTTCGACGCGCACCGGGCGAGCGCGCTGGCGCTGGACGCGCTCAAGTCCACGCACCCCATCCACGGTGAGGTGCGCAACGCGGGCGAGGCCGGTGAGAGCTTCGACGCGATTACGTATGAGAAGGGCGGCGCGGTGCTGCGGATGATTGAAGGGTTCCTGGGAGAGGGGCCCTTCCGCGAAGGCATCCGGCTGTACATGCGCAAGCACGCGCGCGCGAACGCGGTGAAGGAAGACCTGTGGAACGCGCTCGGTGAAGCGGCGAAGCAGCCGGTGAACGAGCTGGCCACCAAGTGGATTGGCCAGAGCGGCTTCCCGCTGGTGTCGGTGAAGGTGGAGGGGCGGAAGGTGACGCTGTCGCAGCGGCGCTTCTATTCGGAGCCGGGGGTGAAGAGCCCAGAGACGTGGCCTGTGCCCATGGTGCTGCGCTTCGAGGACGCGGGCGGCGTGCGGGAGCAGCGCGTGCTCTTCCGCGACGCGGAGACGACGGTGACGCTGGAGGGCGGCGCGGGCGAAGTGAAGTGGCTGTGCGCCAACGGCGGCTCCACGGGCTTCTACCGGGTGGCGTACGAGAAGCCGGCGCTGGACGCGCTGGCGGCGAACCTGGGGACGCTGGCGCCGTCGGAGCGCATCTCGCTGCTGGCGGACACGTGGGCGCTGGTGCGCTCGGCGCAGGCGCCGGTGGCGGACCTGCTGGACCTGGCGGCGCGCTTCGGGGACGAAGAGGACGAGGCGGTGCTGGACGAGCTCGTCGGGCGGCTCGGGTACATCGAGAACCGGCTGACGGAGGGCGAGGACCAGGAGCGCTTCCGCCGGTGGGTGGAGCAGCTGTTGGGCGGCGGCCTGAAGAAGCTGGGCTGGCAGGCGGCGCAGGGCGAGCCGGACCGGGTGCGGCTGCGCCGCGCGGCGCTGGTGCGCGCGGTGGGTGGCCTGGCGCGCAGTCCGCAGGTGCTGGCGGAGGCGCGTCCGCTGGTGGCGCGGATGCTCCAGGGAGACAAGACCGCGCTGGACGCGAACCTGCTGGACACGGCGGTGGGCATGGTGGCGCGCGCGGGTGACTCGGCGCTGTTCGATGATTTGTCGCAGCGGATGCCCAAGGAGCCGGACCCGGCGACGCAGCGGCGCTACCTGATGGCGCTCACGGCCTTCGAAGACGCGACGCTGGCGGAGCGGGCGCAGGGCCTGCTGTTCACGGAGACGGTGAAGACGCAGGACGTGGCGAGCTTCGCGACGGGCCTGTTGGGCAACCGCACCGGGCGCGACGCGTGGTGGGCGCATTTGCAGAAGAGTTGGAAGGACCTGGTGTCGCGCACGGGCGCGGCGCCCATGCTGCTGCGCCGGGTGGTGGAAGGCCTGGGCCTGCTGCGCACGCGCGAGCAGCTGGAGCAGATGAAGGCCCTGCTCCAGGCGAACCCCATCCCGGAGGCACAGCAGGCCACTGCGCAGACCCTGGAGCGCCTGACCCAGGACGTGGCCCTGCGCGAGCGCGTGGCCCCGGAGGTGGCCGCGTGGTTGAAGCGCCGGCCGTGAAGTGAGAGCCAGCCGGGAGGGGTGATGTGGAGGTCACTTCTGTTCTGCATGACCTGGGGGCTTGGGTGCGCGGCATCCAGCCCCACACCGGGTGTCGTTCAACCGGCGCCCGGTGAGCGCCTGGAACGCATCGCGGGTCCCCTTCCCGGCCATGGGCCCTACCCGACCTATTCCGATGCGTTGCTGGCAGCCTGCCCGTTGATCCTGAAGCAACCCCAGGCCACCGCGGGCCGTCCGGGAGACCAGGAGTTTCCACTGCGGTGGAGGCTCTCGAAGGAATACTGCGCGTGGGTCTATTACACGCCGGATCAGCAATTCGAATTGAGCATGCTCGCCGCCAGCGCGGTGCAGGACGATCCTGGCAAACGGAGCTGTGCGCTTCCGGCGGTCGTGGAGGATCCGCGTCACCCACCAGAGAGTCTGGGTTACGTCTTCATCCTCCACAACCACCCCTTCGAGAACGAACTCTCCGACTTCGACATCCGCTTCGCCGTCGCCATGGCGGACGTCCATGGCTTGACCGTGAACACCCAGGCGGGTCCCGTCCCCCTGTCCATCATCGCGTTCTTCTCAAAGGGCCACGACCCCACGCAGCCCACCTGCGATGGCTTCTTCCAGTACGTTCCTGGTACCGGGCAGATCATCCGGTGGACCGCGCGGGAGAAGGGGCGGTGGCAACGAAAGCAGATCGCCACGCTCACATGGCTCGATGACACGAACTACCGCATCCAACGGCAGTAGGGGCCGCATCCTCATGCGCACGCGCACACTCTTTCTCGTGTCCGGATTGATGCTCGGTGGCTGCATGAAGGCCCATCGACCCTCGCGGGCGGAGTCAGAGCCTTCACTCGTCTTTCCCTCCTTCTTCTCCAGCCCTGGGGAGGCCGTGGGGAGCCCTGGAAGAACGTATGTGTTGGACGGTTCCGTCCTGCGCGCACTCTCTCTGGCGGTCGCGGACTTCCTTCCGCCCCCGACGCCGTCAACGCCGTGCTGGGACCGGCCCGAGTCACATCGCTACAGAATCCTCCGTGAGTCAGGGGTCCTCTTCATCCGGATCGAAGAGGACCCTGCCGCCTGTGGTCGACAGGTCCCCGCACTGCACTCCGGAGCGCGATACGCATTCAGTGACGACGGCAGGCTCCTGCGGCGCCTCATCGATGGAGAGCCGGAGCAGGTTCCAAACAGTGTGTCCTCCCCGGATGATGCGGGCGAGGATGCCGCCCCCGGTACGCCTCCACCTCCGGGCCTCCAGCCGGGAGGCCCGCCTCCTCGTTTCTCCCATGCCCCGGACGGCGGCACTCACGCCATGATGTCAGCGCCTCCAATGGAGCAGAGCCTTCCTCCCGATGGCGGCCCCGGAAACCCATGAAGACCACGCTCACGCCCGAAGCCTCCGCCGCCTCCCGTGAAGCCCTGCGCCGCGCCAACGTGGCGTTCACCCACGCGTATCCGGGCGAGTCCTCCCGGCGCCAGCCCGTGCACACCGTGTACGGCGGCGCCCACCTCTTCCGCGCTGGCACCGCGCGGAAGATGGGGGACCTGGCGCTCGCGGCGCTGCGCGACTACGCCGCCGATGGCTCCCAGCTCGCCCACGGCCTGGGCCTGCCCCAGCGCGGCGGCTTCGCCCAGCGCGTCCATGACCGCGTCGTGGACAAGCTCCAGCGTGAACCCGTGGAGGACTTCCGCATCGACTTCGAGGACGGCTATGGCCACCGGCCCGACTCGGAAGAAGACGCCCACGCCGTCGCAGCCGCCACGGAGGTGGCCCGGGGCCTGGAGCAGGGCTCGCTCCCGCCGTTCATCGGCATCCGCGTGAAGTCCTTCACGGAGGAGCTCTACGCCCGCGCCTCGCGCACCCTGGACCTCTTCGTCACCACGCTGCTGGAGCAATCCGGTGGCAGGTTGCCTCAGTCCTTCGTCGTCACCCTGCCCAAGGTCACCGTGCCTGAACAGGTGACCGCCCTGGCGAAGCTGCTGTCGGAGCTGGAGTCCGCCCACCGCCTGTCTCCCGGCGCGCTCGCCCTGGAGCTGATGGTGGAGACGCCCCAGGCCCTCTTCGACGCGCGCGGCAGGCCGCACCTGCGCTCGCTCGTGGAGGCCGGCGAGGGCCGCTGCTCCCACGTGCACCTGGGCGTCTACGACTACACCGCCGCCCTGGATGTCAGCGCGCACATGCAGCACATGCTCCACCCTGCCTGCGATTACCTGCGCGACACCGTGCAGGTGCTCCTCGCGGGCAGTGGCGTGCACCTGTCCGACGGCGCCACCAACGTCATGCCCGTGGGCCCCCACCGCAAGCAGGGCGACACCCCGCTCCTCCCCACGCAGCGGCGCGAGAACACCGACGCCGTGCACCGCGCATGGCAGCTGGCGTACCGGCACACGCGCCACTCGCTGGAGCGCGGCTACTACCAGGGCTGGGACCTGCACCCCGCCCAGCTCCCCGTGCGCTACTCCGCCGTCTACGCCTTCTTCCTGGAGGGCCTGGAGCCAGCGTCCCAGCGCCTCAAGGCCTTCGTGGACAAGGCCGCCCAGGCCACCCTGCTGGGCGACGTGTTCGACGACGCCGCCACCGGCCAGGGCCTGCTCAACTTCTTCCTGCGGGGCCTGGCCTGCGGTGCCCTCACGGAAGAGGAGACTCGCGCCACCGGCCTGACGCTGGAGGAGCTGAGAAGCCGCTCCTTCCGCGCCATCGTCCAGGGCCGCGCGTCACGCTGACGCGGGCGGCTCCGCGGGGGGCACCGCGCTCCGGGGCCCCAGCCACTCGCGCGCGACGGCCACGTCCACCGCGAGGATGCCCAGCAGGAACAGCCACGGCCCCGGCTTCGACGACAGGCCCGTCAGCGCCCAGACGGTGATGAGCCCCGCGAGCACCGCCGGCACCACCGAGGGCAATGCCTCCCGCGCGCGCCGCACCGACCCCAGCACGCCCAGCGCCAGCAGCCCCAACACCACACCCGTCGCGCCCAGCCGGCCGCGCCCCGTCCCCGCGCCATGCCCCGCCGACGGGAACACCAGCGTGTTGAACTTCCACGTGTGGTTGTCCTCGATGTCCCAGGCGAAGTTGTCGTCGATGGTGATGTTGCGCTCGCGCTGCAGGTGGGCCGTGGGCACCAGCGACCACGCCGAGCTCCACGGCAGCAAGAGCCCCACCGCGCACGCCGCCACGCCCGCGAACACCCACCGCTTCAGCCGCACGTCCGCCGGCCGCTTCGTGAGCGACGGCTCCGCCAGCGACGACGCCTGGAACGCCCGCCACTGCACGGAGCCCAGCACCACCGCCGCCAGCACCCACAAGAGCGGCGCCACGCCCAGCCCCAGCGACAGGAACGCCTGCGTCACCGTGAGCGCGGTGAACATCGGCAGGAACGCCGGATGCGCGGCCCACTTCACCACCGGCACCAGCGCGTCCGGCAGCTTCCGGCCCGCGGCCACCCACTCGCGCGCGCCCAGCATGCCGGCGCCCACCAGCATCAACACCGACCATGGCAGCCCCAGCCCGCCGCCGACGAAGGGCAGCACCGGCGCCACCACCGCCGCCGCCACCAGCCCGGAGCCGAGCAGCGGCAGCGAGCCCCCGGGCAGCCGCTCGCGCAGCCGCGGGTCGTCCAGCACGTCCTGCACCGCGCGGCCCGCCGAGTCCGCCGCGCGCTGCGCCTTGTCCGCCACCTCGTCCATCACCGGCGACCCGGGCGCGTTCACGTCCCCACCGCAGTGGGGGCACGTCCGCGACGACTGGCCTTCAGGGAGCGGCTGACCACAGTGCGGGCAGGACATGGCGCGAGTCCTCCTCAGATGAAACAGGAGCGCGAAAGCCTACACCGCGTCCCCGCTGCATCCTCCATGAACGCGCGGGAAGCCCCCAGGGCTTCGCACCCTTCGCATACCCGGCTGCTACCAGAGCATGTCCTGGTCCTCGGTGACGCCGGGGACGTTGGACAGCTTCAGCTCCTGGCCGCCCACGCGCAGGGTGCCCTCGAAGAAGCCCACGGGCTGGGCGAAGTGGCTCACCACGAGCCGCAGGTTGCGCTCCTCGCGGTGCACGTAGATGGGCTTGAAGCGCAGGTCCACCGCGCCGTCCGCCGTCGTCAGGCGCCACGGGTCCAGCAGCTCCTTCGCGTCGTACTCGAAGCGCGCGCGGCCCACCGGGTAGAGCCGGTCGCCCAGCCAGACGGCGTTCTCGTTGGCCTCGGTGGCGCTCTCGTTGAAGCCCTCCACCAGGTTGAGCCCCACGGGCGTTCCGTCCGGCAGCCGCCCGGCCGCGAAGGCCCAGCGCCAGGCGGTGTGCCGCGCCAGGTAGCCCTGCGTGTAGTCCATGCCGCCCACGCCGCCGTCCAACCGGAAGCGCCGGCCCCCCGCCTCCAGACTCCCGAAGGCCAGCAGGCCGCTGCGCTTCTGGGTGACGTTGACCAGCCCGTCGCCCTCCACCGGCGCGATGACGGTGAGGGCCGGCGGACCGCCCGCCACCAGCAGCTCGCCGTTCCACTGGAACGTCTGGAGCGACTGCGTGCGCATGCGGCTGACGTCCACCTCCACCTGGTAGCGCTCGTCGGACTCGCCGCGCTTCACGGACATGCGCCCGCCCAGCGTGCGGAAGGCCGCCACGAGCCCCGCGCCCGGCTTGTCGCTCACCTCCGCCAGCGGCCCGGGCACGCCCAGGAAGCTCACGTCACAGAGCGGCTTCTTCTCTTGCAGGTCCACCGCCACCGCGAAGGCGTTGGCCGTGTAGCCCAGGTCCACCACCGCGAAGAGGGCCGCCACCTCCTGCGTGGCGACGAAGGTGTAGTGCCAGCGCTTGCGCTTGAGCAGCCGCGTCGCGCGCCCCGGCGCCCACTTCCCCAACAGCCGGGGCAGGTCCACCTCCGGCAGCTCTCCCTGGTACGTGCCGAACCGCGGTTCCCCTGCCGTGGAGGCCACCGAGTTCGGGGCGAAAGGCAGCAGGGCTTCTCGTTCACGCTCAAGCGTCATCGCGAAACATTGGACGGCACTTCGCCGCCCCT
This sequence comes from Corallococcus sp. AB045, assembly GCF_003668895.1. NCBI lineage: Bacteria > Pseudomonadati > Myxococcota > Myxococcia > Myxococcales > Myxococcaceae > Corallococcus > Corallococcus sp. AB045. The sequence goes on along the minus strand of NZ_RAWN01000112.1, from coordinate 23,095 downwards.
GTCACGTGAACACGCTGGCCAAGTTGTGCCCCGAAGACACTCGCCCCCCCGGCTCGGTCGACCCATGCCTGCTCGCTAGCTCCTGCCGAAGATGATGCGCTCCTGGGTCAACAGACGCGTGGTGAAACGCAGCGCCACCAGTGACACCACCACGCAGGACACGAGCGCGAGCAGGAAGGGCACCGGCCCCAGCGTCTCGCCGCGCATCACCTCGCCCGCGAGCAGCTCCTGTCCCAGCACCGGCACCGCGAACATCCACGTCTGCGTCTGGATGGGGGACAGGGCCAGCAGCATCCCGGGCAGCGTGGGCAGCACCATCAGGAGCGACAGGTACGTCTGCGCCTCCTTGAACGAACGTGCATAGGTGGACACCCACATCTGCACGGCGGACGCGGCCAGCACCAGCGGCAGCACCGCGGCCAGCATGCCCAGCGCGGCCGGCGTGTCGAAGCGGGCCCGCACGCCCAGGTCCTCCAGCGGCACGCGCTTCACCACCAGGAAGTAACCCACCAGACACAAGAGCACGCCCGTGCCCGCCATGGCGCAGGTGGCCAGCCACTTGCCCGCCACCACCGCGCCGCGCGGGGCGGGGTTGAGTAACAGGGGCTCCAGCGAGCCGCGCTCGCGCTCGCCCGCCATGGTGTCGCTGGCCAGCTGCATGCCGCCCGCGAACGCCGCCATCACCAGGAACAGCGGGATGGTGGTGAGCACCGTGGCCGCGGTGCGCTCGGGAGTGGACAGATCCAGCTCGTCCACGCGCACGGGCACCGCCAGCTCCGGCGACACGCCGCGCGCGAACAGGCGCTGACTGCCGGTCTGCTGCGAATACACCGCCAACATCCGCTGCGCGCGCTGCACGGACTGACGGGCCTTGTTGCGCGAGCTGTCCATCACCAGCCGCACCGCCGCGGTGTGCCCGTCCGTGAAGTCCTTCGAGTAGTCGTCCGGAACCACCAGCACCAGGTCCAGCTTCCCGGCCTGCACCAGCGCCTCGTAGTCCCGCGGCGCCTCCGACAGCTTCGCGCCGTAGCGCTCCAGGAAGGCCATCAGGCTGGGCGCGTGCTCGCGGCCCACCACCGGCATCTCCAGCGGCCGGTCCTGCCGGTACCAGGAGGCCATCACGTTGAACATCACCAGGAACACCAGCGGGCCCAACAGCGGCCACATCACCGCGGTGCCCAGCGTGCGCTTGTCCCGCAGGTGGTCCAGCACTTCCTTGCGCAGCACCGTCCCGATGAGGCCCTTCATTCGCGCAACCCCTGCTCGCTGCCAATCACGCTCACGAAGGCTTCCTCCAGGCTGTCCTTGCCGGTGCTCGCGCGCAGCGCGTCCGCCGTGCCGTCCGCCACCACCCGGCCGCGCGCCACCACCACGATGCGGTCACACAGCGCGGCCACCTCCTGCATCACGTGGCTGGAGAACACCACGCAGCAGCCCTGCGCCTTCAACTTGCGCAAGAGCGTGCGCACGGAGCGAGTGGCCATCACGTCCAGGCCGTTGGTGGGCTCGTCCAGCAGCACGTTGCGAGGCCCGTGCACCAGCGCGCGCGCCAGCGCCACCTTCACGCGCTCGCCCTGGCTGAAGCCCTCCGTGCGCCGGTCCGCGATCTCCTTCATGTCCAGCAGCTCCACCAACTCCTCCACGCGCGCATCCAGCGCGGAGCCGGACAGGCCGTGCAGCTCGCCGAAGTACCGCGCGTGTTCGCGCGCGGTGAGGCGCGGGTAGAGGCCTCGCGCGTCGGGCAGCACGCCCAGCGCGCGCCGGGCCACCTCCGGCTGCTTCGCCACGTCCACGCCGTCCACGGTGGCGGTGCCGCCGTCCGGGCGCACCAGCGTGTAGAGCATGCGCAGCGTGGTCGTCTTGCCCGCGCCGTTGGGGCCCAGGAGGCCCGTGATGACGCCGTCCTCCGCGGTGAAGGTCACGTCATGCACGGCCGTCACGGAGCCGAAGCGCTTGTGCAGGTTCCTGGCTTCAATCATGGGCGCTTGAGTCCTACGGAACAGGGCCGGCGAAGGAGGTGAAGAAGGGCGGCCGCTTGAGGCCCGCGCCACAGTCGGGCGTCAGGCCCTCCACGCTGCCGCGCGTGAGCACGTCCGCCATCAGCGTGCGCGCGCAGTCCGCGCCCACCGTGTTGTGTCCCAGCCCCGGCACCACCACGTGCAGGCTGTGCGTGAGCGTCCGCTTCGCCTCCTCGCCCCAGGGTGGCGGCGTCACGGGGTCCAGCTCGCCGGACAACAGCAGCGTGGGGATGTCCGACTTCACGGGCTCGCGGAAGCTCGCGGGCACGTTCGCCTGGGGCCACTTCGCGCACGCGCGCTTGATGTCCAGCGCCATGCGCGGGCCGAACCAGGTGCCCTTCGCTTCACGCTCGGCGTCCTCCTCCGTGAAGAAGGGCGCGTCCTCCGCGCACACCACCGCTAGGAACATGCCGCGGCTGGTGGTGCGCGCCACCTCGTCGGTGAGCCCCAGCGACAGCGCCACGAAGGGCGTCCAGTCGTCCTTCGCGGCGCGGTCCAGCATCAGCGGGACGAGCGACGCGACGTCCGGGCTGTAGAGCAGCGAGAACAGCTCCGACAGGAAGACGCGCCGGGTGAGCGTGAAGTCCTCCGGCACGCCCGTGCGCGGATGTGACAGGTGCACCTTCGCGGGGGCGGCCTCCAGCTTCGCGAGCAGCGCCTCCGTGCGGGCGCGCAGGTCCGGATACGCCTTCGCGCAGACGCCGTCCTTCGCGCACGCGTCCATCAGCAGGTCCAGGGCGCGCTGGCCGTCGCGCGCGGCGTACAGCGGCAGGTACTGCCCCATGGGGGCCACGCCATCCAGGATGGCGGTGCGCACGCGGTCCGGGTGCTGGCGCATGTACACCAGCGCCGCGCGCGTCCCGTAGGAGATGCCCCACAGGTTCACCTGCCGGTAGCCCAGCGCCGCGCGCACATCGTCCAGGTCGTCCATGGCGATGGACGTGGTGTAGAGCCGCTCGTCCGCGTCCCAGCCCTTGCGGCACTGGGGAATCACGTCCGCGTCCTCGCGGTCCTCGAAGCGCTCCGCCAGCGACGTGCGCGAGGGATTCAACGCCTCGCAGTCCAGCGGGTGCGAGTCCCCCGTGCCGCGCTGGTCCACGAACACGATGTCGCGCTGACGCCGGATGCGATCCAGCGCGGGAAGGATGCGCGTGCGGGACGCCGCCTGGCCGGGGCCGCCCGCGAGGAAGAACAACGGGTCCTCCTTCGGCTGCGACGCGAGCGCGGGCACCACCACCACGCGCAGGGAGATTTTGCGCCCCTTCGCCGCGGCCCGGTCCTCGAAGACCTCCAGCGTGCCGCAGAGGGTCTGCGCGGCCACCCCGTCCAGCCGGCACGGCTTCAGGTCCATCCGCCGCGCGGAGGCCGTCTCCGCGTTGGAGGACCGGGAGCAGCCCGTGAGTGACAGCGCCGCCAGCACCGCCAGCGCGAGCCACCTCCCCGGACGGCTTCCCGGAGGCGCGGCGAGGGGGTGAGACAAGATGCCACCTGTCACGGCGGGCCAACCTCCAGCACGGGGGAGTCCCCTTGGCGCATACCATTGGCGCACCGAAGGTGCACCCGTCGAAGCCCCGACACGCGCGGCGATTGAATCCGCGCGAACGCGGTGCGTCCTCTGCTACGCCCATGCCCATGAAGAAACGCGCGTTCCTGGTCCTCTTCGCCCTGTCGCTCACCACGCTCTCCGGCTGCGCAGCGCTGCAGAGCCTGCTCAACGGTGCCTTCAAGAAGCCCACGCTGAAGTTCAAGACGGCCCGGCTGGCGAACGCCTCCCTGTCCGACGCCACGGTGGATCTGGTGTACGAGCTGGACAACCCCAACAGCCTGGGACTGAAGCTGGCGTCGGTGGACTACGCCTTCTTCGTGGAGGGCAAGCAGCTGGTGGCCGGCAAGCCGAAGGAGGGCCTGAACCTCAAGTCCAACGGCAAGAGCCAGATTGTCTTCCCCGCCAACGTGAAGTTCGCGGACATCGCGCCGGTGGTGACCACGTTCCTGGACAAGGACGCGGCGGCCTTCAGGGCACAGGGGACGCTGGGCATCCAGACGCCGCTGGGCGTGCTGAAGTTCCCCCTGGAGAAGGAGGGCACGTTCCCCGTCCCCAAGATTCCCCAGGTGCAGTTCCAGGCGCCGCGCATCACCAACGTCACGCTGAGCGGGGCCACGGTGGAGTTCCCCCTGGCCATCACCAACCGCAACGCCTTCCCCCTGCCGGTGGCGGGCATCACCGGCGCGCTCAAGGTGGCGGGCGCCAACGTGGGCAACCTCTCCACGGGCAACCTGGGCATGCTGGACGGCAGCGGGACGAAGCAGGTGACCCTGCCGCTCACCATCAACTTCGCGAGCGCCGCCTCCGCGGCCATGGCGCTGCGCTCGGGCGGTAACGCGCAGGTGAGCCTGACGGGCAACCTGACGTCGGACGCGCAGTCCGTGCCCCTGAACCTGAGTCAGCTCGTGAATTTCACGAAATAGACAGCAGGGCATGCAGGGAAGCGGGCGGTGCATGGGACACCGGGGATGTTGTCCCCGGGCAGGGGAGCCGTTACGGTTGCGCCGCTTCCCGAGGGCCCCCCATGCGCCGCATCCTCTTCAAGTCCAAGATCCACCGCGCGACGGTGACCCAGGCCGACCTCGACTACGAGGGTTCGGTGACCATCGACAAGGACCTGCTCAAGGCGGCGGACATCCTGCCCTTCGAGAAGGTCGCGGTGTGGAACGTCACGCGCGGCACCCGGCTGGAGACGTACGCCCTGGAGGGCGAGTCCGGCAGCGGTGTCATCTGCATCAACGGCGCCGCCGCGCACCTGAACCAGCCGGGTGACCTGGTCATCCTGGCCACCTTCGCGGAGGTCGAGGAGGCGGAGGCCGCCCACTGGAAGCCCACGGTCGTCTTCGTGGACGGCAAGAACCGGGCGGTTCCCGGCGTCACCGAGGAAATCCCCGGGCCCGCGCGCCGTATCGCGTAGAGACGCCCACGGGGTCCTTCCGGCACCTTTTGCCGCACCTGGCCCTGTCTGCCATGCTTCCCGCCTTTTCCTTGTTGGCGCGGAGGCGCGGCGACGCGCGTCCCGGAGGCGATGACGCGATGAAGTGGACGTGGGCGGGACTGACGGTCCTGGTGGCGGTGGCGGGGTGCAAGCAGGTGGGTCCGTATCAGCGTGACCCCAACGAGGAGGACGCGTTCGTCTCCAACGTGCCGCTCATCCGCGCGCCCGCCCAGGACCGCTGCGCGGCGCTGGGGAAGTCCTCCGTGCGCGGCGGCTGTGACGACGCCCTCTACCTGGCCCAGGTGTACGCCCGGCGCCTGTCGGTGGGGGACGAGGTGTGCCTGGAGGGCGGCTTCGGCGAGGAGCCGGGCGCGGCGTGCAAGGCGCGCGCGGCGGTCATCGACACGGGGCCCAACCGGGTGAAGCTGGAAGTGCGCTCGGCGCGTCCGGATTCGCGGTGGTTCAAGTCCGAGATGCGACACGGCTGGTACGAAGAGGGCGCGTTGGTGGACCTGTACCTGGCCGAGCGGGGTTACTAGAGACGACCGGCCGCGTGCATCGCGGCCAAGGAGGAGGACATGGCCTTCTACGACGGCGTGACGGAGCGGCTGGGCTTCATGAAGAAGCTGACCCCCGCGGAGCTGAAGAAGCTGGGGTCGCTGCGCCTGTCGGACCTCATCCAGGGGGAGATCGGCCGGGCGCGCGTGCGCGTGGCGGCGCTGGAGAAGCGCTACCCGACCGCGACCACCAAGGAGCTGGCGCAGCGACTGGTGGATGAGAAGAAGAGCCTCGCGGGCATGGTGGGCGGCGTGAGCGGCGTGTTCGGGCTCATCTCGCTGCCGGCGGACCTGACGTTCATGGCGTACCTGCAGCTCGTCCTGCTCACCGACGTGGCCACGCTCTACAAGGCGAACCTCAAGACGGACCGGGCGCGCGGGGAGATGTTGGACTTGTTCGGCTACGCCAACGGGCTGGGGCCGCTGCACCGCTCCGGGCCGAAGGTGCTGGGGAAGCTGGCGGCGCTGCTGCTCGCGAAGGGCGGCATGACGACGCTGGGCCGCGCGATGCCGCTGGTCGCCGCGCCCATCACGGCGTACCTCAACAACCAGCACATCCAGATGGTGGGTGAGCAGGCCGTGCGCTTCTACGAGGGCTTCGACAAGGCGCACGCGAAGGCGCGCAGCGCCCGGCGCAAGGCTGCTGGCGCGGAGTAGAGCGCCCCGAGAAAATCAGGTCAGCAACCAGTTCAATATGTCCGTCACGTATCTCCGTTGATGACTTTCGCGGTCCCCATGGGGCCGGGATGCCGGATGCGACGCACGCAGGGCCGGACGCGGCGCTTGCTTACGGCATGGAGGGGTGCATGACGGAGCTTTCGGTGGAGGTGCGCGTGCAGGTGGCGCGGTGGCGGAATCTTCTCGTGGACGCGGCCCGCTGCGGCGCGCTGGAGAGCCCCCTGGACGTCCTGAGCCATCCCCACTGGGAGCCTCGGGAGCTCCAGGCGCTCTGGTGGCTGCGCTCGGAGAGCCTGCTGCCCGTGGGTGTGCTCGCCACGCGCCTGGGGGGACTGGCCATGCCACGCCTGAGCCGCCTGGTGGACCGGCTGGAGGACGGCGGCCTCGTGCGGCGGGAGCGCTCGGTGCGGCATGATCGCCGGCGCGTGCGCGTGCGCCTCACCGACGCGGGCCGCGCGCTCGCGGATCAGCTCGATGCGCAGGTGCAGGAGCGCATGGCGCGGCGGCTGGCCCCGCTCCAGGGAGAGACGCGCAGCGCGCTGATGGACGTCCTGGAGCTGTGGGTGCAGGCCCTGACCGTCCAGGCCCGCACCGCCGAGGAAGTGGCCGAGGAGAGCGTCGAGCTGGCCAGCGTCCCCGACGAGCTTCTAAGGGCGTCGGCCGCCTGAACTACAGCCGCACCTCCACGACGCCCGAGCGGCGGCACGCCTCCGCTCCGTCGCCCTCCCATTCGTTCCCCGCGCCCTGCACGAACATCGGCAGCACGTCCGAGGTCACGGCGCCCAACCGCCAGTGCCCCGCGCTGTCCGTCTCCCCACGCATGGGTGGCATCGAGCGGTACTTCCCGCCCACCATCACCAGGGCTCCCGCCACGGGACGTCCTTGATGGGTGACGTGAACCTCACAGGAGGGGCCGGCGGAAGGCGCTGGTGACAGCCGCACGTCCACGCTCGTGTCGTCCGCGCCCATCTGCGCCACGCTGCTGGGCCGTGACGCATAGGGCGCTGACGCGACCTGGACGCGGTAGGTCCCGGGCTCCAGCAGGGACACCGCCATGCCGTCCTCCTCCGGAACGAACTCCCGCGAAGGCACCGCGCTCCACAGCCCCTGCGCGTCGCGGCGCTCCAGCAGGTACACCGGATAGGGCGGCACCGTGCGCTCCTTCAACTGCGCCCGCGTGAAGCCATCCATTCGAACGACCAACCACCGGTACAACGGCACGCGCCACTCGACGTCCACCACGCCCTGCATCTCCTCCGTGGGCGTAAAGTCGAAGTCCCACATCGAAGGCGCCTCCGGACGGCCTTCCCCCTTCATTCCCCGATAGACGTTGAAGCGCGTCGTTTGCCATGCCGGCACGTCGGGAATCGTGAAGCGTCCCTCCCCGTCCACCGGCTCCTCTCCGCCCGGCCAGCTCACCATCCGCCCACCGGACCGGGACGAGTTCCCCAGCAGGACCCGTCCGCGCAGGGTGACGGAGCGGCCCACGCCTTCGGGGAACAGCCGCGCCACGTCCAGCGTCACCGGGGTCACGGTGCCTTCACGCAGGCGCACCTCGACTGGGCCACCCTCACGTCCCGAGGGCGCGCGCAGCCACAGCCTCACCGCCCGGTCCGGAGGCAGCGGCGCCAGGCGCGTGTCCGCGTCCGGGCTCAGCGGCACCGGCGAGCGATTCACGAGCGCCCATCCCAGGTCCGGGTTCACCAGCGCCAGCATGGGCTGAAGAGCGCTGGCCCGCTCGGCGTCGTGCGGATCCACGTCGCGCTCGATGCGCACGGAGAACGTCCCCTCCATGTTCCGCGCACCGTCCAGCCGGATGCTCACGCCCGTGGGCCGGTTCGCTCGCAGCACGCCCGCGTCCAGCGTGCCCGTCTTCGGCAAGGAGCCCGGCACGAAGTCCGCCCACCAGAAGGTCCCGTCCGGTTCGAACGCGACCACCTGGTAGCGCGGCGCGGGCGGCACGGCGACGGGCCCCACCACACCGCCCTGCGACGAAGCGGTGGCCGGCGCCTTCATCCACTCGCGCACGTTGGCCAGGTCCTCCAGGCTCGAAGGCCCCACGAGGCTGATCGTCTTCTGCCGCTTCTCCTCCTCCCACCATCCCTCATCCCCTTCGATGACGAACGCCGCGCCCACACGCGCCTCACCCGCGAACGGATGCGCCCCCTCCAACGTCGCCGTCAGCCACAGGCCCGCGTCCGCCACGGCCTCCACCGGGAGAGCCACCTCCGGCACGCTGGCGTCCTCGACCCTCACGGACACAGGAGGTGATGGCGGCACCAGCGGTGACGCGGGCTCGGGACGCAGCAGCATCCACAAGCCCACGCCCACGAGCACCACCACCAACATCCCGACCAGGCCCTGCTTCAAGCGCATGCGGCGTCAGTCCGTGTCGCTGTTGGAGTACAGGGACAGCCACACCGGCGCGTGGTCCGACAGGCGGGTGACGTAGTCCAGCGGGTTCGCGATGTAGTCGCGGCCGGTGCTGGAGAACTCCGTCACGTAGCTGTCCTGCATCCAGAAGTGATCGTACGCGTTGGCGTAGCCCCCGGACGAGTTCATGGTGGTGGCCACGTCCAGCTTGCACGTCACCGCGGGCGACAGGCCCTTCAGCTGGCTCCAGGACGCGTGGGTGCAGGCCATGTTGTGGTCGCCCACGAGGATGACGTCCTGGTCCGTGGTGCTGGCGGACTGCACGGACGCGAACACGCCGTCGATGGCCTGCGCCTCCAGCGTGCGGTCCGTCGCCGTGCCCCACACCGCGTGCCAGTTGAGGAAGGTGTAGTCCGCGCCCGTGGGCACGTGGCGCACCTTCACCACCTGCGGCTCGCGCTCGAACAGGTCCCCCGTGTCCGTCCACACCGTGGAGGATAGGAGCGACACCGTGTCCGTCCGGTACAGCACCGCGTAGGACTCCTTGTAGGACGACCGGCCGATGAGCGGCGTCACCACCGCCTTCCACGTCACCCCGGAGACCTGCGTCAGGTTCGTCGCGATGGCCGTCGCCGCGGCCGCGTCCATCACCTCCTGGAGGAACACCAGGTCACAGCCATTGTTCGAGTTGCTGTTCGCACCGAACTGGTTCCACAGCTGCTTCGCGTCATCCAGGTAGGTCTGCTCGGCCGCCCATCCCTCGTGGCGGAGGTTCCAGCTCACCACCCGGAGATACGAGCCCGCCTGCGCCAACGCGGGGAGCACCAGCACGGTCAACACCAGGACGCGCGACAAGAAGGACGGCCCTCTCATTTCACGGCACCTCCAGCCCTGCGGGAGAAAAGCGCCCCATCTTCGGCATGCCAGCGCCCCAGGAACAGCCCTCCTTCGTGGAATCGAGGTGACAGCCCACCCCGCACGACACTCCCCGGACACCACTCCGCAAATGCAACTTGATTACACATGACTCTCGGTGGCACTTATTACAGGCCCCGCCTTCACCCGCGGTACCCACCCAAGGAGTCCCCCATGTTGAAGCATGCCCTGCTCGCCGCTGGCGCCGTCGTCCTGCTCGCCGGCTGCGGTACCGAAGAAGCCCCCACCCCGGAGTCTCAGGCCCCCGTCACCCAGGAGTCGGAGCTGCTCGCCGCCTGCGAGGACACGGAGGAACTGGCGGAGGTCGCCGAGCACTCCTGCTTCCACGCCGAATACGGTCCCTTCGAGTCCGTCATCGCCGCGGCCCATGGCGGCCCGTCCTTCGTGGACGTGAGCGTGGGACACACCACGTACAACGTCACCCTGCCGGCCATCAGCTACCAGCAGTGGACGCTGGGCTACGCGGGCTCCGTCATCTTCACCCCGGAAGAATCCACCGAGTACGCCTTCCTCACCTCCGGCTACCGCGCCGTCCGCGTCTTCAACGCGGCCACGAATGAGGAGGTCGGCCTCGAGTGCCGCTACCACGTCCCGCAGGAGGTCTGCGGCAGCCTGCGCACCGCCGTCACGGCCGACCTGGAGGGCGGCGTGGACTACCGCCTGGACTTCGCGGCCGTCGTTCCCCAGCCCGCCACGTTCCTCCTCATCATCGAGGAGACGGGCCACGACCACCACGAGGAGTAGGCCCGCGTGAGTGAAGGCCCGTGGACACCTCCAAGGTCCACGGGCATTTCCAACATCCAAAAACTTCTGTATCCCAGTTGCATATACATCACAAATCCAGATGAGGCAGCCCCATGCGTACCCCGTATCCAGCCCTCCTCCTGGCCGGCGGCCTCGCGGTCCTGACCGCCTGCGGCGGCGGCGACGCCTCGCCCGGCACGCCCCACGAGCAGGCCGACCCATGCGCCCCCAACGGCCACATCCACCGCGAGCCTGAGGGCGACTGGTGCCACTGCAACCGGGGCTTCCTGGCCAGCGAAGAGGGCCTGTCGTGCGTGGCGGACCCGGACTACGTGCCGCGCACGGACTTCGACTTCGGGGACAACGGCGAGCACGCCTGCTGGCACGTCACGAACGGCCCCTTCGCCACCGTCACCGCGTCGCCGGAGCGGCAGCCGCGCGTGGACGACTTCCACACGCACTACACCGTCCAACTGCGCCCGGAGAACGGCCAGTCCGTGGGCACGTTCAGTTTCAAGGCCTGGGCCAGCGGTGACTTCATCCTCTACCTGAGCACGCCCGACGTCGCCGTCACCGTGAAGGAAGGCGAGCGCGTCGTGGAGCCCCTGGGCACCCAGGCCACGGGCGGCTTCTGCGACGGCCTGAAGCAGATGGTCGGCTACGAGCTGACGGACAAGGTCCAGTACACCGTCACCTTCGGCCCCACCGCGCTCACGAAGCTCGGGCTCGTCATCGAACACCTCCAGTGACGGACTGAATCGCACCGGGCATTATTGCAACAAAGTTGCATTTACGGCATGAGTGGGTCACCGGACGCACCGGCGGCTTCCTGGCCGCCTGGCACCCCGCCGCGCCCGGCATCCCGAAAGGAAACACCCATGTTGAAGATGAAGCGCATCGCGCTGGGCGCGTTGTTGTCGCTCGGCCTGACGGCCTGCGGACCGATGGAGGAGGCGCCGGAGGCCTCCTTCGAGGCGCAGGATTCGCAGGAGTTGGAGGCCGGTTGCACGTCGCTGGGCACGGGCATCACCACGCACGCGTGCGCCCACGCCGGCAACCCCACGGACCACGTGTCCGTCACGGCGAGCGCCACGCGCGTCACCAGCGCGCCCGCCATCAGCACGAAGCACAAGGCCTATGACCTGGCGCTGCCGTCCGGCGCCGAGGGCTCCGTGACGTACGTGCCGGCCACCACCGGCTCCTACGCGTTCTACCGGACGCAGAACGTGGCCTTCACCGTCGTCAACGGCGCCACCAGCGCCACGGTGCCCTCCGCGCTGACGCACAGCGTGTCGTCCTCGGGGTGCTCGCTCACGCACGTGTCCGTCTATGACCTGACGGCGGGCACGACGTACATCCTCGCGGCGGGGCCGGCGTCCGGCAACGCGCTCACCGTGGTGCCGGAGTTCCTCAACGACACGCGCACGCGCTACTACCAGGACGCGGACGGTGACGGGTACGGCAACAACGCCACGTCCGTGCTCACCGCGTGCACGCCGCCCTCCGGCTACACGACGCAGCGCTTCGACTGCAACGACACGCCGGGCTCCGGCGCCAGCATCAACCCGGGCGCCGCTGAAATCTGTGGCAACGGCATCGATGACAACTGCGACGGGTCGCAGTGCTGACCGCCGTCCCCTGACGCGGGCCTGAAGCGGTCCGCTCCCGCGCTGGAGCACCTCGCTCGGAAGGGTGCTTCGGCGCGGGCCTTTCCCCGCATGCATGAAGGACTCCCCTCGATGCGTTTCTCCTCCGCCACCTTCCTGTTCGCCACCTGTGCCGCCCTCGCGCTGACCGGCTGCGATGACGACGACCCCATCGTCACGCCAGACGCTGGCCTCCCGACGGACGCGGGCTCCGATGCGGGCACCAGCACCGACGCCGGCACGACCGCGTCCACCGCCACCGTCACCACCTCCCGCCCCTCCGAGGGCGAGACGGATGTCTACCCGCTGGAGATGTACCTGGACGCGTCCGGACAGACGCCGGTCATCGCCTTCCGCAAGGTGCTGACGCTCACCTTCAGCGAGCCCATGGATCCGTCCATTGCCCAGGTCACGCTGCACGACCGCACGGACACCACCGTGCCCGCCCGCGTCCTCACCGGCACCTGGTCCGAGGACGCGCGCACGCTCACCGTCACCGTGCCGCGCACCGAGGAGAGCACCCGGCCGCTGGAGGTCTCCACGCACCACGCCCTGGCGCTGGACGCGCTGAGGGACGCGGCCGGACGCACACTGTCAGCGGCCACCGTGGGACTGGGCGGTGACACCGCGCTGGACTTCACCACCGGCGAGCGCGACCCGGAGCTGGAGCACGCGTGCACGCACACGCTCGTCAACACGCCGGAGGCGGTCACCGCGGGCCGCACGCCCTTCGACTTCCCGCCCGACACACACACCGGCCACGCGCGCTACGACGTCACCCTGCGCCCGGGTGAGGCGGGCTTCGGTGGATACACGGGCTTCATCTCCGACCCGGAGAACGCCGAGCACGTCACGCTCTACCTGAACCAGCAGGTCCCCACGAAGGTCACCAACGACACGGCGGGGACGGACGTGGCGTCGGTGCTCGCCCCCGCGCGGTTCATCTGCGCCGGCATCACGCACACGGTGACGTTCACGTCGGAGCCGGGGGATCAGCTCCACCTGTTCCAGTTCGGCCCCGTGGCCTCGGAGCACCTCCAGTTCGTACTGGAACGCGAATAGCAATCCCCCACAGCCCTCGGGGAGGGCGTACGTCCACCAGGACAAGGTGGGCCGCCCCGCCGGTCAAATGCCGCGTGAAAGGCTGCCCGCTACGGTGACGGTATCTCTCGGACCCGGAGGCCTACCGCATGCGCCACGCCGCTCCCCGAAGGACGCTCGCCCCTTACGAGGAAGTGCAGACGTTGCCCCACTATCTGGTGGGCGAAGCACTGGATGGTGTCCTCTACGTCTCGTCGCCGCCCATCGCGCGCAAGCAGGGCATGACGCCGCTCCTGGGACGCGCGCCGGAGGGCTGGTGGTGGACCTCCGAGCCCCGGCTGCTGTTGGGCGAGGACGTGCTCGTCCCGGACCTGGCGGGCTGGATGAGCGGACGGCCGCCGACACTGCCGGATGGCTCGTTCATCGACCGCGTGCCGGATTGGGTCTGCGAGGTGCTGACGCCCGCCACCGCGAAGCTGGACCTGGCCATCAAGCTGCCGCGCTACGCCCGCGCGGGCATCCGCAACGCGTGGATCATCAACCCCGTGCACCGCGTGGTGGAGGTGTTCCGCCAGGACCACGAGCGCTGGGTGCTGCTGAACACCTTCGTGAGCGAGGACCGCGTGCGCGCCGAACCCTTCGGCAAGGCGGACCTGGTGCTGGCGCCGTTCTGGACGCAGGTGTGAATCACGCCGCGGGCTCCCACGCGCCCGTGAACGCGTCGAAGCGGCGCACGTTGACGCTCAGCGCGCGGTACACCTGAGCGTCCGTCCCCACGTCCACCGGTGTCCCATCCGAGGGCACCGTCAGCCGGTCGAAGCGCGCGCCGGTGAACCAGCGGTGTGGCTGCGGCTCCAGGACGAAGAGTCCCTCGTCATCCAGGTCCGCATCGATGGGCACGAAGTCCACGCGCTGGAGCTCCACGGGCGGCGGGAAGTCCATCGCGACGCGGAAGGGCACGCGCGCCGAGTCCCGGGTCGCGACGCCCTCCAGGAGCAGGGAGCGCCCCTCCATCACGTCCGCCTCCGCTCCCAGGACGCTCGACGGTGGCTGGAGCAGCAGCGACAGCGACCGCGCCATGCCCGCGATGCCAGGAGAGCGCCCCAACACGCGCGCCTGTCCCGCGTCCGCGAGCAGGTCGAAGATCACCTCGCGGTCCCACTCGCCCAGCACGCGGCCCCCGGAGAAGAAGTCCCCTTCGTGCGCGTGCGCGGTGGGCAGCAGCACGTCTCCCAGGCGGCGCAGCAGGGCCTGGGGCTGGAGGGGCGAGGCCTTCTCGAACAGATAGATGGGCCCCAGCACCAGGCGCGCGGCGGTGAGCGTCACACGCCAGCCGGTGTCGGTGGTGAATTCACCGACGGTGGTCTCACCGGACGCGAGCGCCGTGCGCAGGCCCATGCGGAAGGTGATGCTCCGGCCGCCGGTGCCGGACAGGCCGCAGCCCGCCGCGAGCGCTCCGCCCAACATCCACGTGAAGGCACGACGCGAGTAGCGCTTCATGGCGGGTCCTCCTGGAGGTCCAGGTACACGGTGAGGGTGCCGCGCACGGTGCGAGGGGCACCGGCGGAGAAGTGGCGCGTGGCCAGCAGGGACGCGGGCGCGTCGGGGCCGCGGAAGTTGGACACGTAGTTGAACTCGGACTCGCGCCAGCGCGCGTCCAGCAGGTTCTCCACGGACAGGCCCAGCTCCACGGCGCGCCAGCGCGCGCGGGCCGCCACGTCGAAGAGGAAGATGGATTCGCTGTAGCGATCCAACGGCAGGGGCTTGGGCCCGATGGCGCTGTGCCCCAGCGCCACGCTCCACCCTACCGGCTGCCGCGCCACGGTGGCCGAGCCCCGCCACGACGCGTCCACGCGGCCCAGCACCTGCGGGATGTACGGCAGCACCGCTCCGTCCCACAGCTTCCATGGCGATGCCCCGGGCAACGGCTGCGTCGCGCGGGCCCACGCGAGGCTCGCCTGCACGTCCAGGTGCTGCTCCCACTGGAAGCGCGCGCTGCCGAACGCGCCCAGCCGCTGCGACGGACCAATGGGCTGGTTGCGCCCCGTCGTCTCGCTGAACACCAGGTCCTGCGACACGCGCGTGGCGAACACGGCGCTCCGCAGCTCCAGCGAGGACGGACCGTCGCCCCACCGCCAGCCCAGGCCCGTCTCCCCGGATGTCACTCGCGCGTAGGGCGCGAACTCCGCGTCGGACAGGCCGGCCGCGTCGCTGGAGCGCGCCCCCAGGCCCGCGCTGGTCAACCACGTGAGGCGCGGCGTCAGGCGCACCTCCGCGCTGGCACGAGGGCTGGCGAAGAAGCCGTAGGCCTCCACGGACTCCTCCGGGATGCGAGCTCCCTGCCGGTCCTCGGTCGGCCGGTTCAGGTCCTCCACGCCGAACAGGAACGTGTCCACGCGCACGCCGCCCCGCAGCGTGAGCCACTCCAGCGGCGCGCCGCGCAGGGACAGGTGCGCGCCCAGGTTCGTCACGCGCACCTGGTTGTCGAACACGGTGGCGTAGGGCGCGCCGCCCTTGTCGCGCAGGCGCCGCGCGCGGGTGTGCACGTTGTCGTAGCGGGCCACGTAACCCAGCTCCACCGGCTGCGGCTGGCCCCACCAGGTGAGGCCCGGCGTGTAGCGGCCGCGCATGCCCACGGTGGTGCCCTGATAGGACTGCTCCGTGTTGTCGCCGCGCTGGGCTTCGCCGATGGGAGGCGTGTCCTGGAGGAAGCCGGTGAAGTTCTCGCGGCTGCGCATCTGCCGGGCGATGGCGAAGGCCTGCTGCACGAAGCGGCCTCCGCGCTCCAGCCGGGACGTCAGCTCCACGGAGGCGATGTGGCGCTGGCTCGCGCCGCCCTGGTTCGGGTCGTAGAGGCAGAAGAACTGCGAGTCCGCGTCCGGCTCACACGGCAGCCGCGCGTCCACGACGTCCGTCTCCCGCACCACGCCCGCGGAGGCGTAGCGCGCGCCGTAGCTCGCGCCGAACAGACGCAGCTTCGTCTCCGGTCCCAGGCGCAGCTCCGTCTGGGCCATCAGCCCCGCGTTCGCGTACGCGCGGTTGGGGCCGAAGCCGTGCCCCTGGCGCAGCAGCACGCCGACGAAGGTGGCGGCGGTGGACTCGGGCGGGCCCCACACCAGGGACAGCCGGCGCGACGCGAAGCTGCCGTAGCTGGCGGACGCGGTGATACCCCGCCGCTCCAGCCCCAGCTGGTACTCCACGGTGCCCGCCACGCCGAAGTCGCCCTGGGATGGATCATAGGGACCCTCCGTCACGCGCAGGGACTGCACCAGCTCCGGGATGATGAAGTACGTGTCCGCGTAGCCGTGGCCGTGGGCGTTGGAGACCTCGTTGAGAGGCACCCCGTCCAGGCGCATCTCCACATCCTTGCCCTCGCCCGCATCGAAGCCGCGCAGGTAGACGGTCTCCGCGTGCCCCTCCCCGCCGTGGTTGGCGAGCATCACGCCCGGCGCCAGCAACAGCAGGTCCGTGGCTGAGTTGCGAGGCACGTCCGCCAGCTGCCCCACCGTGATGTGGAAGTCCCCCACGGCGACCGGAGGCGGAGCGGCGGACTGCCCCCGCACCGTGGTGGAGAACGCGGGCGGCTCCGGCTTCGCGGGCGCCGCGGGCAGCTCCGTCTCCGCGAGCCCTGGCGGCTCCGAGCCCGTGGACGCCGGAGGCACGGACGGAGAGCGCTCCTCCGCGAGCGGCATGGCCTCCGCCACCGGCTCGAACGTCACCGGCACGTCCACGCGCACCTCCAGCGGCTCCGCTCCCTGGCGCGCGGGCTCGAAGCGCCAGCGCATGGCCGCCGCCATCGCGGCCCGGTCGAACGCGGTGCCCCCGGACTCCCGCACCTCCACCTGGGACACCTCTCCCCCGCTGTCGATGGTCAGCCGCAGCAGCACCCGCACGGCCTCCGTCAACGGTGGGACGTCCGCCGGCATCACGGGCGGCGGTGCCTCCACGGGAACGGGCGGCGTCACGGGCGCTTCGGGCGACGCGCTCAACAGCCAGAGCACCAGCGTCGGGATGAACACGGGCAACGACCTCTGCCTTCGGGGCCCACCCGGCGCGGGCAGCCTTTCCAACGGCCGTCCGTGGATATCGCAACCCAGACTTGACTTGCAACATAGTTGCAAATACCAACCGGATGCATGAACCAACGAAACAAGTGGACCCGGGGCCTGCTGCTGGCCTCGTTGGGCCTCGCGGCCTCCGGCTGCGGCGACGCCGTGGCTCGGGGTGACGTGCGGGTGTCGTTGAGCGGCGGGGACGGCACGCAGCGCGGCTACGCGGACCACCTCTTCCAGGACGGCTGGTCCGTGCAGTTCACCAAGTACCTGGTGGCCCTGGGGGACTTCACCCTCACCTCCGCGGCCGGCGACGTGCACGCCACGACGGAGCACCTGCTGGTGGACGTGCAGAAGGGGGACGTGCCCCTCACCGGCGTCACGGGCCTGGAGGCGGGGCGCTACGGCGTGGCCTTCCGCGTGAGCCCTCCGGAGGCGCGCACCGTGGCGGGCACTTCCGTGTCAGCGGACGACCTGGCGATGATGCGCGAGCGCGGCTTCAGCTACTTCGTGGAGGGCCGCGCGCAGAACCGCGACCCCACGCTGGGCCTCTACACCTTCCGCATGGGCTTCCCCGTCGACGCGCGGATGGTGGACTGCATCAACGGCGTGGACGGCACCCAGGGCATCGTCGTGCCGGAGAGCTCCGTGGCGGAGGCGGAGGTCACCATCCACGCCGAGCACATGTTCTACGACCGGCTGGGCACCCACCGCGGCGTGCAGCTGCGCTTCGAGGCCATCTCCGCCACCGCGGACGCGAACCACGCCATCACGCCGGAGGGGCTGGCCTCCCAGGTCCTGCTCGACCTGCGCGGGCTGGACGGCGGCGAGCTGCGAGACGCCCAGGGCCAGCCTGTCGTCTACCAGCCCGGCGCCTACGCCCTGCGCACGCTCCAGGAGTTCGTCACCCAGAGCATCGTGGATCAGGCGCACCTCAACGGCGGCGGCGTCTGCACCGTCGCCGCGCCGTAGGGCCTCCCCGTCACGCGGGAAGGCCCCGGCGGGACCTCAGGCCTTGGGTGCTTCCTTCGCGGCTCGCTGCGCTTCGACCTCGCGCCGCACGTCATCCATGTTCAGCGCGCGGACCTGCCGGAGCAGGTCCTCCAGCGCCGCCGCCGGCATCGCGCCCGGCTGCTCGAACAGGAGGATGCCATCCCGGAACACCATCAGCGTGGGGATGGAGCGGATCTCGAAAGCACCGGACAGCTCCGGCTGCGCGTCGGTGTCGATCTTCCCGAACACGATGTCCGCGTGCTTGGTGGAGGTGCTCTCGAAGATGGGCGCGAACGCGCGGCAGGGGCCACACCAGGTCGCCCACCAGTCCAGGATGACGATACCGCTCTTGCCCACCGTCTCCTTGAAGTTGTCCTTCGTGATTTCGAGCGTCGCCATGAAGTCCTCCTACCGAACGTCCAACAGCTCCACCTCGAACAAGAGGGTGGCGTTGGGGGGAATCACACCGGCCGCGCCGCGCGAGCCGTAGCCCAGCTCCGGCGGGATGGTGAGCTTGCGGACGCCGCCCACCTTCATGCCCGCGACGCCCTGGTCCCAGCCCTGGATGACCTGGCCCGCGCCCAGCCCGAAGGTGAAGCCCTGACCCCGGTCCCGGCTGCTGTCGAACTTCTTGCCGTCCGTGAGCGTGCCCACGTAGTGCACCGTCACCCGCTTGCCAGCGACCGCTTCCGCCCCGGTCCCGACCTTCACGTCTTCTACTCCCAAGCTCATGCCAGGCTCCTCAGGCGGGAATCCGCCATGGAAAAGTGCGCACTCTAATGCCGGGCGCAGCCTCCCGCCTCCCTGAATGCCCCTCCCCGTACCGGAATAAAAAAGTGACGGCGGGGCTCCGGATGATTCCGGACACCCCGCCGTCAGTTCCTGTCAGGGACTTCAGGTCAGAACGTGCCACCCACGTTCAGCGTGGTCGTGTAGCTGCCACCGCCACCCAGGTCCTCGCCACCGGGGGAGATGTCCGGAGCGAACTGCTTGTCGAACAGGAAGTTGTAGTAACCACGCAGGTCCGCGGTGAAGTGGCCGAAGTGGCCGCGCACGCCCACGCCCGCCGGGATGTTGCCCACGGTGTCGTCGCTGTAGCCAAGCGACTCACCGCCGCGGAAGTGGTAGTTGCTGATGCCGATGCCGCCCAGCAGGTAGGGCTGGACCGCCGTCGGCGTCACGGCCACGGTCAGGGCCGCCTGGCCACCGTTGCGCACCAGGTCCGGACCGCTGTCCGCGCCCGCGGTGCCCGCGTCCTTGATGTTGTTCAAGGCGCCGGAGTAGCCGACCTCGACACCCAGCACGGACGTCGGCTTGAGCGACGCCGTCACGGCCGCGGAGGGACCAGGGGAGAGCTGCGGAGCCAGGGCGCCGGTGTAGCCTTCCACACCGCCACCGATGAGGAGCGTCAGGCCCTTCTTGTCGTTCTTGCTCTTCTTCTCCGCCTCCAGCGGCTGGATGTTCTCATTGGCTGACGCCGTGGGCGTGTAGCTCGGGGCTGGAGGCGGCGTGGCGATGCCGCTGCCGCCCGTGGCCTCCTGACCGTACAGCCCGCTGTCACGCTGGCTCATGCCACCGCTGCTCGTGCCGGACGGAGGCGGAGGAGGAGCGGGAGGCTCCGCCGCGGGAGGCGGCGCGGGCTGTTCGCTCTGCGGCGTGATGCCGCTGGAGCCACTGCCGCCCGTCCCTGACGGTTTCATCGGCTCGCAGCGCATCGGCGTGTTCAGGTAGACCACGCCGCTGCCACCAGTGCCGCTGGAGCTGCTCAGGCCCTGGTCGCTGGTGCCCGGGTTCTTGCTCGTCTTCGAGGATTCATCGAGCGACCCGCTGCCGCCCGTGCCCTGAAGCGATTCATCCACCGGCGCCTCCTCGATGAGGAGGTCCTCCTCCTGGACTCCCCCCTGAGAGGATTGCGCCGTCGTGTCCTTGTGCTGCTGGTCCTTGGGGACCGCGGTCTGCCCTGGAGGGCAATCCTTCTCCGCCGCACCCGCGCCCGTCCCATACATGAGCGCCGCGATGGCGCCCGCCAGAATCTTCGCTTTCATCCAACCCTCCATCGTCGACTGACTGACATGAAGGTTGTCTTGCGAGGGACATCCGGCAAGCCTTGCGCGGGCGGTCAAAGACAGCTGACCTGCCCGCTTGCCCTCCAGGGGGGAAGGCGTGGCGTCAGAGCCACTTCACGGGGGCGGAGGGCTCGGACGCCTCCCCGTCCACCGTCAAAGACAGACGTCCATGGACATCCGTCACGCTTTGCGCAGCCAGGCCGAACCGGTGACGACAGGCAATTGCAGTGCGCGCTCACGGTCCAGGTCCAGGTTGCCGATGTGCAGCGACAGCGGCGCCTGCACCCACTTGTAGATGGACTGGTGGAACAGGCGCACGAAGCGGTCCACGTACCCGCCCAGCCGGTCCGCATCCACCTCCGGGAACATCGCGGTGAGCGCGGTGCGCATCTCCAACGGGGTGAGCTTCTCGCCCGCGTGCAGGTAGAAACACGCGTCCAGGATGGGGAAGGGCATGAGCTCCTCCTCACCCACCTGATCATGCGCCAGCTCCGGCCCCGCGGGCTTGGCCAGCACCTTGCGGATGCCCTCGTAGCCAGTGGTCTCCTGTAGGTAGTCCAAGAGGTACATCACCACCGTCTTGGGCACGTTGGCGATGACCGCGAGCGCGCCCATCAGGTCACCGCCGATGGTGGTGTAGCCCACGGACTTCTCGCTCATGTTGCCCGTCTGCAGGAACAGGCCGCCGCAGGAGTTGCTCCAGTTCCACATGCGCTGGGCGCGGATGCGGGCCTGGATGTTCTGCTCGGTGATGGGGGTGAGCTTCGTTTCGCCCAGCATCGTCTGGGCGGCGGCCTTCTCCCGCTCGAAGGCCTCCTCGATGGAGACCACCTGGAAGGGCACGCCCAGCTCCCGCGCGATGGTCTCCGCCGCGTCGCGCGTCTGCTGGCTGGAGTACGGGCTGGGCATGTAGAACGCCTGGATGAGCGAGCCCGGGTTGTCCGGCCGCGCGCGCTTCGCGTACCGGTGCGCGATGAGCAGCGTGAGCAGCGAGTCCCGTCCGCCCGACAGCGCGATGCCGAACAGCTTGAAGGCGCGCGTCTTCTCGAAGTAGTCGCCCACGCCCAGGGACAGCGCGTCGAGGATGTCCTCGCACAGCGCCACGCGCGCGGTGCGGCGGGTGTCCGGCGCGGGCAGGAAGAAGCTGCGGTGCGCGGGCACGGGGAACGTCAGCTTCTGGCGCTGCGTCTTCACCGCCTGCGTGCAGTCCAGGGTGGGCACCTGCTTGCCACCGGCCGTCACCCAGTCCTCGCGGTCCACGCGCCAGGTGGTGTTCTCCGTGCGCAGGCGCAGCGTGCGGTCCAGGTCCACCACGGCGGAGGAGAAGCCCTGCTGGAAGCGCGGAGTCTCCAGCACGTGGCGGCCGTTCTGGTTGATGAAGCCGCCGCCGTCGAAGATGAGGCCGTCGTTGCTGCCCACCGCGTTCGCGTAGGCGATGGTGACCTGGTGGTCGGACGCGCGCGTGGCGATGAGCTCTCGGCGCGTCTCCCAGAAGCCCAGCCGGAAGGGGGACGCGGACAGGTTCACCACCAGCTCGCCGCCGGAGTACGCGCGCCGGCGCATGGGGCCATCCGCGCTCCAGATGTCCTCGCACACCTCCGGCGCCAGCGTGCCGAAGTCGAACTGGAAGAGGTAGTCACCCAGCGGCACGCCCCGGTGCGTCTCCGCCATGCCCGGCTGGCCGTGGCCGAAGGTGCGGCCTTCATAGAAGACGTTGTACGTGGGCAGCTTCTCCTTCGGCACCAGGCCCAGCACCTTGCCGCCCGCCACCACCGCCGCGCAGTTGAGGCGCACGCCCTGGTGGGCCACCCCCACGCCCAGGATGCTCACCAGCGGCAGCGCCGCGGTCTCCCTCGCGAAGCGCTCCAGCTCCGGCCACTGGTGGTCGATGAAGCCCTGCCACTGGACCAGGTCCTCCGCGGGGTAGCCGGCGATGACCTGTTCGGGGAAGACGCCCAGCGTGACGTCCTCCGCAGCCATCTTCCTCGCCAGGTCCAGCACCCGGTCGGTGTTCGCCTGGAAGGCGCCCACGGTGGTGTTGACGCTGGCGATGCCAATCTTCACGAGCCGCATGGTGCGTCGCTCTCCCTCAAGAAGGCCTGAGGCCCCGAGCAATGCGCGCATGGGGGGGCCAGGGCAAGCGGATGATGCGACCGCGGGCCCCGGTGCGTTCAGTTCTCCCGCCCGGAGGGCCGGAAGCTAGTTCATCGGTCCGCTGGGGCGCACCGGCTGCAACTGACTCAAGAGGTCGCTCACGTCCACCAGCACCTGCTCCAGGCGGCGGCGCACGTCCAGTTCGCCCAGCAGCTCCTGCCGCCGTCCAGGCTCCGGCACCAGCGCGGACGCCACCACGTCCGCCAGCATGCCCCCACCGGCGCGCGCGGCCACCGGCAGCAGGCTCTCCGCGAACGAGGGCGGTACCCGGCCGGCCAGCTCGAAGACGGCCTGGCGCAGCTGCTCCTCCTCCGGCCCGGTGTAGGGAGGATCCGCCAGCACCTGGGCGCGCACCTGGCGGTAGAGCGTGTCCGGCGACAGCTCCTTCACCATCCGTACGCGGCTGACGCCCTGCAGGAGGATGTTGTAGCGCCCGTCCTCCACCTGTTCGTCCCAGACGATGACGCCCGCGCACATCAGGGACTGCAGCGGCGGACGGCCCTCGTAGTTGCCCTCCCAGCCCGGCTCCAGCTGGCCCAGGGCCAGCACCCGGTCCGTGGCGAGGGCGTCCTTCACCAGCGCCCGGTAGCGCGGCTCGAAGATGTGGAGGGGAATCACGGTGTGCGGGAACAGGACCGCCGACGGCAGGGGAAATACCCTCAGCGCACCGGCGGCGCGTTCCACGGTTTCTTGTGCGGTCATGGTCACCCTTCCCCGTGTGTAAGCCCCCGGGGCATGGGGCGCATTCCAATCAGGCAGGCATCCGGGCCCGGGGGCCCGGTGGCAAGGGCCCCGGGTTCCGCTAGGGTGCGCCCCCGAATGTCCTCTACCGAGCCTTCCCCCCAGTCCTCCC